>DQAA01000031.1 GCA_003523465.1 Pseudomonas sp. | reverse complement strand
CTGCCAGGTCAGACGCAGGCGTCGCGGCAGATCGGCGCGCCGCGATTGCGCATCTTCCAGCTCGAAACGTACCCGCTGCTCGCCGCGCTCCGGCAAACCGATCACCCGACCTTCGATCCACAGGGTTCGCCCATCGAGTTCGGGAGCCAAGCGATCGTCCAGCGCAATCTGCGCCGACAGGCCTGCCTAGCACAGGCCAAGCAGAAACAAAGCCAGCGGGAAAAAGCGCCGCCACAGGCAAACTAGCCCCAGCACGGCGAAGATCACCAGCATGCCGACGGACGGCAATACGGTCAGAAAAATCGGACACAAAAGTCCGAAAGAGAGCGCCAACATCCCTGTGCGCATCATCCAAGCCCCGGATAAAACCAACGACCCAGCAGGCTTAGACCATGACGAGGCCAGGCTCGCTTATTAATTGTCACAAAGTCTGAATGGGCACAGATTTTAATACGTGCATACTTGCCCCCTTCCGAACGCCGAGACCCCACATGCCGCGTCGACTTTTCAAACGCTACATGCCCGATCCGACGAGCATCCGGGAACACAAATCCTTACGATTTCTCGGTCGGCTGCTGCATGACGCCAACCTCTGGCACCTGAATCGTCATTCGGTGGCCCGGGCCATGGCGGTGGGGCTGTTCGCCGCGTTCATCCCGATTCCCCTGCAGATGCTGCTGGCCGCCAGCCTGGCGGTCCTGTTTCGCGGCAATATGCCCATCGCCGTCAGCCTGGTCTGGCTGACCAATCCCATCACCATGCCGCCGGTGTTCTATTGCACCTACCAGATGGGTGCCTGGTTGATGCAGATCCCGCCGCGCACCCTGCCCGAAGAAATCACCTTCGACTGGATCACCGAGCAGCTGTCGACCCTGTGGCAGCCATTCCTGCTCGGCTCGGTGGTATGTGGGTTGTTGCTCGGCGCCCTCGCCTACTGCCTGACCATGCTCTACTGGCGCTGGTGGGTAGGCCGACAGTGGCGCCGGCGCAAGGCAAGATCAGCTGCGCATTCCGCGCCCACTGATCAGTAGGCGGACGCAGCCGAAGTACAGCACCGCAGTCGCTACCAGCATGAAGGTGATGGCCACGCCGATCTTGATGTCCGACACGCCAAGAATGCCGTAGCGGAACGAGTTGACCATGTGCAGCACCGGGTTGGCCAAGGACACGGTCTGCCAGAACGGCGGCAGCAGGTTGATCGAGTAGAACACCCCGCCCAGGTAGGTCAGCGGCGTCAGGACGAAGGTCGGAATGATCGAGATATCGTCGAAGTTGCGCGCGAACACCGCATTGATGAAGCCCAGCAGCGAGAAGATGGTCGCGGTCAGCAACACTACCAGGACGGTCACGCCCAGGTGGTGCACCTGCAGATGGGTGAAGAACAGCGACAGCAAGGTCACGATCACCCCTACCGCCAGCCCGCGCAGCACGCCGCCAAGGGCGTAGCCGATCAGGATGATGTGCGGCGATACCGGCGAAACCATCAGTTCCTCGATCGAGCGCTGAAACTTGCTGCCGAAGAAGCTGGAAACCACGTTGCCGTAGGAGTTGGTGATCACCGACATCATGATCAGGCCCGGCACGATGTACTCCATGTAGGTGAAGCCACCCATGTCGCCGATCTGCCGGCCGATCAGGTTACCGAAGATGACGAAGTACAGGACCATGGTGATCGCCGGGGGCAGCAGGGTCTGCGGCCAGATCCGGGTGAAGCGGCGTACTTCGCGGTAGACGATGGTGTTGAGGGCGACCAGGTTGGCGCGCAATTCCGAGCTCATATCGCCACCTTGGACAGGTTCTTTTCAACCAGGGACACGAACAGCTCCTCGAGACGGTTGGTCTTGTTGCGCAGGCTGATCACTTCGATGTTCTGCAAGGCCAATTGACCGAACAGCGCGGTGATGCCCACTTCCTTGTCGACCTGGACTTCCAGGGTATGGGGGTTGATCAAGCGGCACGGGTAGCCGGCCAGTTGCGGTGTCTGGGCCAGGTCCTGCTTGAGGTCCAGCACGAAGGTCTCGACATGCAGCTTGCCCAGCAACTGGCGCATGCTGGTGTTCTCGACGATGGTGCCGTGGTCGATGATGCCGATGTTGCGGCACAGCTGTTCGGCTTCTTCGAGGTAATGGGTGGTCAGGATGATGGTGATGCCCTGCTGGTTCAGCTCGGTAAGGAAGCTCCACATCGACCGGCGCAGCTCGATATCCACACCGGCGGTGGGTTCGTCGAGGATCAGCAGGCGCGGTTGGTGGATCAGCGCCCGGGCGATCATCAAACGGCGCTTCATGCCGCCGGACAGCGAACGCGACGGCACATCGCGCTTGTCCCACAGGCCCAGCTGGGTCAGGTACTGCTCGGCACGTTCATTGGCGACCTTGGGCGGAATACCGTAGTAACCGGCCTGGGTGACGACGATGTCGAACGTCTTTTCGAACTGGTTGAAGTTGAATTCCTGGGGGACCACGCCGATGCTGCGCTTGAGCGCGGCGGGCTGGCGGTCGAGGTCATGGCCGAAGACGCTGACGCTACCGCTGGTCTTGTTCACCAGGGTAGAGAGAATGCCGATGGTGGTGGATTTGCCGGCACCATTGGGGCCGAGCAAGGCGAAGAAGTCACCTTCGGCGACGTCCAGGTCGATACCCTTGAGGGCCTGGAAGCCATTGCCGTAGGTCTTGGTTAGCTGCCGAATGGACAGGGCTGAACTCATAGCGGGTCTGTGCACCGTTGGAATTATTCGTGAATCAGGCTGTGCCGGACGGACCGGTCACGAGAAATGTGGCCATGGTGCAAGCCAAGGCCACACAAGTACAGTCAACTCTATCGATAGTAACTATCACATTGACCGAAACGATCAGGTCAACGCCGTCATCACGGCAGCCTGGTAGGCCGGACGCTCGCGCAAGCGCTCGTACCAGGCACGCAGGTGACGCATTTCCGGACGCTCGATAGGCATCTCGAACCAGGCATAGACGAAGCAGCCCAGGGGAATATCGCCCATGCCAGCCTCCTGCCCGGAAAGGAACGGTTGCGAAGCCAGCGCCTCGTCGGCGATCGACAGCAACTGCGCGCAGGTCTTGTGCGCGGCATTGATCGCCACCCAGTCCTGCTGATCCGCCGGGGTGCGCAGAATGCCCCAGAACAACGGCCGGAACGGCGTGGCCAGGGACGAGGTGGTCCAGTCCATCCATTTGTCCGCCTTGGCCCGCGCCACCGGATCCTCGGGATACCAGGACGTACCTGCGGCGTACCTGGCCCCCAGGTAGCGCACGATCGCGTTGGACTCCCAGAGGACCAGGTCATCGTCCTCGATCATTGGCACCAGGCCATTGGGATTGAGCGCGCGATAGTGCGGTTCGTTGACCACGCCAAAGGCGCCCCCGGCATCCAATGCCTGGTAATCCAGCCCCAACTCCTCGGCGCACCACAGCACCTTGCGCACGTTGCTGGAATTTCTCCGACCCCAGATCTTGAGCATTTTTACATCCTGTTACCTGCGAGGGAGGCCCAGTCTACCCCAGCAGGACGCTCAGGCAATCGCCACCGAACTCCTCGGTAAACGTCCTGTCACTGTTCAGACGAAGCCGTTCGGCAGAGACGGACTACGCTCTGACGGATGTACTGACACCTGAAAGGTTTCCAGGAGGAAAGACTATGTTGCTGTTGTGGTTGGTTGTGCTCGTGCTGGGTTCGGCCTGGCTCGCCCATCGACGGACGCCTGCGCTGCCGGCCCTGGCACTGGTGGCGGCGTACGTGATCGTCATGGGCATATTCTCGCGGGCACCGGGCTGGCTGACGTTCCTGCTGTTGCTGGCGGTTGCCGCCATCGCCCTGCCCCTGCTGCTCCCGGACCTGCGCCGCAAGCTGTTCAGCGCGCCATTGTTCGCCTGGTTCCAGCGCACCTTGCCGCCGATGTCCGTCACCGAGCGCGAGGCCATCGATGCCGGCACCGTATGGTGGGATGGCGAACTGTTCAGCGGCCGGCCGAACTGGGACACCCTGCTCGGCTATTCGAAATCCGAACTGACCGAAGAAGAACAGGCTTTCATCGACGGACCTACCGAAGCCCTCTGCGCCATGGTCACCGACTGGCAGATCGGCCAGGACATGGACCTGCCACCGCAAGCCTGGCAGCACATCAAGGAACACGGCTTCTTTGCCCTGATCATCCCCAAGGAATACGGCGGCAAGGGCTTTTCCGCCTACGCCCACTCCCAGGTGGCGATGAAACTGGCCACCCGTAGCGGCGACCTTGCCTCCACCGTGATGGTCCCCAACTCCCTCGGCCCGGCCGAACTGCTGCTGCATTACGGCACCGACGAGCAGCGCAACCACTATCTGCCGCGCCTGGCCCGCGGCGATGAAATCCCCTGCTTCGCCCTGACCGGGCCACTGGCTGGCTCCGATGCTGGCGCCATGCCCGACACCGGAATCATCTGCAAAGGCCAGTGGCAAGGCGAAGAAGTCATTGGTCTGCGCCTGAACTGGGAAAAGCGCTACATCACCCTCGGACCGGTCGCCACCCTGCTCGGCCTGGCCTTCAAGGCCTACGACCCCGAGCACCTGCTGGGTGAAGAAGAAGAGCTGGGCATCAGCCTGGCGCTGATTCCCACCGACACCCCCGGCGTCGAGATCGGCAAACGCCATCTGCCCCTGGGCGCGGCCTTCATGAACGGGCCCAACGAAGGCAAGGACGTATTCATCCCACTGGAGTTCCTGATCGGCGGCCAGGCCATGCTCGGCAAGGGCTGGATGATGTTGATGAACTGCCTGTCAGTAGGCCGCTCGATTTCCCTGCCAGCAGTGGGCACCGGCGCCGCCAAGTTCACCAGCCTGGTCAGCGGCCAGTACGCGCAGATCCGCGAGCAGTTCAATGTTCCGCTGTCGGCCTTCGAAGGTATCCAGGAATCCCTGGCACGGATCGGCGGCAATGCCTGGCTGATGGACAGCGCACGACTGCTGACGGCCAAGGCGGTAGACCTGGGCGAGAAGCCCTCGGTACTGTCGGCCATCCTCAAGTACCACCTCACCGAACGTGGCCGTGAATGCATCCAGCACGCCATGGACATCCACGGCGGCAAGGGCATCATCATGGGCCCGAACAACTACCTGGGGCGCAGCTGGCAGGGCGCGCCGATCTTCATTACCGTCGAAGGCGCCAATATCCTCTCGCGCAACCTGATGATCTTTGGCCAGGGTGCGATCCGCTGTCATCCCTTCGTACTCAAGGAAATGGCCCTGGCCGGACGGGAAGACCGCGACCAGGCGCTACGCGAGTTCGATCAGTTGCTGCTGCAGCACGTCGGCTTCGCGGTCGGCAACGCGGCCAGCACCCTGGTCCTCGGACTGGGTCTCGGGCATTTCGAGAAAGTGCCGGGCGATCCGCTGAGCCAGGGCTATTTCCGCGCACTGAATCGCCAGGCAGCAGCCTTCGCCCTGCTCGCCGACCTGTGCATGATGCTGCTCGGCGGCGAACTGAAGCGCCGCGAGCGTCTGTCCGCACGGTTGGGCGATGTCCTCAGCTACCTGTATCTGAGTTCGGCGGCGCTCAAGCGCTATCACGACCTCAACTCCCCTTCGCACCTGCAGCCGCTGCTGCGCTGGGCCATGGAAGAAAGCCTCGGCCAGGCGGAACAAGCGCTGGACCGTTTGCTCGACAACTTCCCCAGCCGGCTGCTCGGCTGCGCGCTGCGCCTGATCGTGTTTCCGTTCGGTCGCCGTCACACCGGACCGAGCGACGAGCTGGATGCGGAAATCGCCGCGTTGATCGGTCGTGGTGCGGGCGATCCGGCGCTGGAAGCCTTGCTTGCGGGCTGCTACCGCCCGACCGATCCAGAAGACCCGGTAGGTGCACTGCAGCATGCCAGCGAGCGCCTGACCGATAGCGGCGAGGCGCACAAAAAACTGCGCCATGCGCTTAAAAATGGCGAATTCACAGTCAATGCCGGGGAATCGCTGATCGACGCGGCCCTGCGCGCCGGTGCTCTCGATATCGCGCAAGCGCAAAAGCTGCGCGATGCGGAGACCGCCCGACGCAAGGTCATCGACGTCGACGCCTTCACCAAGGAAGAGTTGCTGCCAAGCGCCGGCAAGGTACGCTGAAGATCATCCGACCGGGACATCGGGCGCGGCGAGTCGTATACTCCCGCGCCCGTTTTTGCTTTAGAGGATCGCCCGCATGGCCAATGCACACCTGGACTACCATCTCGTCCTGCTCAACCACCTGCGCAGCATCCTCGTCGCCCTGGGTGAAGCCGAACAGGTGCCGGAAGAGAGCCACGCCCTGTTTCTCGAGCGCTTCGACGAACTGCTGGAACAACTGCCGCAGGATCCGCTGGAAAGCCAGTACCTGGGCCAGGACCTGATGTGCCAGGTGATCCAGCGTTATCCACAGATCGCCCATCTGGTTCCGCGGGATCTGCTGTGGTTCTTCGGGGGTGACTGCCTGCATTTCATGCCCGACGAAGAACTGGACATGTACCAGGAACTTGAAGAGCGCCGTTATGCCGCCGAGCAGAACGACGAACCGTTCGACTGGAACCAGGAAAAGCAGCTGCTGAGCATGTCCGACCAGGACAGCAAGCACTGAAAGAGAACGCCGCTCATTGAAGCGGCGTTTTTTTGTCCCGGCTTTCCCGAGGCCGGAAACGACAAAGCCCGACTCATGAGAGCCGGGCCCGGAAACGAAAAAAGGACCCGAAGGTCCTTTTTTCTGGCTACCCGACTCGACTGAATCCGGTAGCGCCATATTTGGAGCGGGAAACGAGTCATGCACTAGAGCGATAAGTCTCTGTTTCCCAATCACTTTCTCCGCTGTGGTGAGCAGCGAAGGCCTGAATTATAGCCTTGTTTTTCGCCCTCGGCAACAAAGTTCATCCAACGACTTCCATTGAAGTCCAAGGACTGCTCTTTTCGCAGTCGCACCGCCCTACGATGCTGTCGCGATGCAATGGGGCCTCCAGTGGCCAAGGCCGTCGTGCGGCGATAGGCGAATGGAATCAGGGGTTATCAGATTACCGCCTGCTGCATGCGCTTGGTCAACGCCTCGGCGCTTTCCTTGCGCTCGCTATACCTGTCCACCAGATACGGCGACGCATCGCGCGTGAGCAGCGTGAACTTCATCAGTTCCTCCATCACGTCCACAATGCGGTCGTAGTAGGCCGACGGTTTCATGCGTCCCGCTTCATCGAATTCTTGATACGCCTTGGCGACCGAGGACTGGTTGGGGACGGTCAGCATCCGCATCCAGCGGCCCAGCACGCGCATCTGATTGACAGCATTGAAAGATTGCGAGCCGCCCGACACCTGCATCACTGCCAGCGTCTTGCCCTGAGTCGGACGCACCGCGCCGACTGACAGCGGAATCCAGTCGATCTGCGTTTTCATCAGGCCGGACATCGCGCCATGGCGCTCCGGCGAACTCCACACCATACCCTCGGCCCACTGCGCGAGTTCGCGCAGTTCCCTGACCTTGGGATGATCCTCGGTCGCGTCATCCACCAGCGG
>DQAA01000049.1 GCA_003523465.1 Pseudomonas sp. | reverse complement strand
CCACGCCATCGACCCGAGCGCCCCGGCCGTCGAAGGCCTGGACGCCGAAGCCCTGGAACTGGCCAAGCGCATCGCCGATGCCCTGGTCGCCGCCAAGCGTCCGCTGATCGTTTCCGGTGGTTCGCTGGGTTCCAAGGCACTGATCCAGGCCGCCGCCAACATCGCCAAGGCCCTCAAACTGCGCGAGAAGGCCGGCTCCCTCAGCCTGGTCGTCCCGGAAGCCAACAGCATCGGCATGGCCATGTTCGGTGGTGATTCCGTCGATGCCGCGCTGGACGCAGTGATCTCCGGCAAGGCCGACGCCATCGTCGTCCTGGAAAACGACCTGTACAGCCGCGTGCCGGCCGCCAAGGTCGATGCCGCCTTCGCCGCTGCCAAGGTGATCATCGTCGCCGATCACTCGAAAACCCCGACTACCGACCGCGCCCATCTGGTGCTGCCGGCCGCTTCGTTCGCCGAAGGCGACGGCACCCTGGTCAGCCAGGAAGGCCGTGCCCAGCGCTTCTTCCAGGTGTTCGATCCGACCTACCTGGACAGCAGCATCCTGGTCCACGAAGGCTGGCGCTGGCTGCACGCCCTGCGTGCGACCCTGCTGAACAAGCCGGTGGACTGGACCCAGCTGGACCACGTCACCAGCGCTTGCGCTACCGTCACCCCGCAACTGGCCGGCATCGTCGACGCCGCGCCGTCCGCCGCGTTCCGCATCAAGGGCATGAAACTCGCCCGTGAGCCGCTGCGCTACTCCGGTCGTACCGCCATGCGCGCCAACATCAGCGTGCACGAGCCGCGTACCCCGCAGGACAAGGACACCGCGTTCGCCTTCTCCATGGAAGGTTACTCGGGCTCCGCCGAACCGCGCTCGCAAGTGCCGTTCGCCTGGTCGCCGGGCTGGAACTCGCCACAGGCGTGGAACAAGTTCCAGGACGAGGTCGGTGGTCACCTGCGTGCAGGCGACCCGGGTACCCGCCTGATCGAGTCCCAGGGCGATCGCCTGGCCTGGTTCGCCAGCGTACCGGCAGCCTTCGCTCCAGCCCGTGGCACCTGGCAGGCCGTGCCGTTCTACCACCTGTTCGGCAGCGAGGAGAATTCTTCCCGCGCCGCCCCGGTGCAAGAGCGCATCCCGCAGCCTTACGTCGCGCTGGCCAAGTCGGAAGCCGACCGCCTGGGCGTCAACGAAGGTGCCCTGCTCAGCCTGAACGTTGCTGGCCAGACCCTGCGCCTGCCGCTGCGTATCAATGAAGAACTGGGCGCAGGCCTGGTTGCCCTGCCGAAAGGCCTGGCCGGTATTCCGCCCGCCATCTTCGGTGCATCCGTCGAAGGCCTGCAGGAGGCAGCACAATGACCTGGTTCACCCCCGAAGTGATCGATGTGATCATCTCCGTCGTCAAGGCCGTCGTGGTCCTGCTGGCGGTGGTGGTCTGCGGCGCGCTGCTCAGCTTCGTCGAGCGGCGCCTGCTGGGCTGGTGGCAGGACCGCTACGGTCCGAACCGCGTCGGCCCGTTCGGCATGTTCCAGATCGCTGCCGACATGCTGAAGATGTTCTTCAAGGAAGACTGGAACCCGCCCTTCGTCGACCGGATGATCTTCACCCTGGCACCGGTAGTCGCGATGAGCGCCCTGCTGATCGCCTTCGTGGTCATCCCGATCACCCCGACCTGGGGTGTCGCGGACCTGAACATCGGCCTGCTGTTCTTCTTCGCCATGGCCGGTCTGTCGGTCTACGCCGTGCTCTTCGCCGGCTGGTCGTCGAACAACAAGTACGCCCTGCTCGGCAGCCTGCGGGCCTCGGCCCAGACCGTGTCCTATGAAGTGTTCATGGGCCTGGCGCTGATGGGCGTGGTGGTCCAGGTCGGCTCGTTCAACATGCGCGACATCGTCGAGTACCAGGCGCAGAACCTGTGGTTCATCATTCCGCAGTTCTTCGGCTTCTGTACCTTCTTCATCGCTGGCGTGGCCGTGACTCACCGTCACCCCTTCGACCAGCCGGAAGCGGAACAGGAACTGGCCGACGGCTACCACATCGAGTATGCCGGCATGAAATGGGGCATGTTCTTCGTCGGCGAGTACATCGGCATCATCCTGGTGTCGGCGCTGCTGGTGACCCTGTTCTTCGGTGGCTGGCACGGCCCGTTCGATCTGCTGCCGCAGATCCCGTTCGTGTGGTTCGCCCTGAAAACCGGTTTCTTCATCATGCTGTTCATCCTGCTGCGCGCCTCGATCCCGCGCCCGCGCTATGACCAGGTGATGGACTTCAGCTGGAAGTTCTGCCTGCCGCTGACCCTGATCAATTTGCTGGTGACCGCTGCGATCGTGTTGCTCAACACGCCAGCTGTTGCGGCCCAGTGAGGATTTGACCCATGTTCAAATATATTGGCGACATCGTTAAGGGCACCGGCACCCAGCTGCGCAGCCTGGTGATGGTGTTCTCCCACGGGTTCCGCAAGCGCGACACCCTGCAATACCCGGAAGAGCCGGTCTACCTGCCGCCACGCTACCGCGGCCGTATCGTCCTGACCCGCGACCCCGATGGCGAAGAGCGCTGCGTAGCGTGCAACCTGTGCGCCGTGGCCTGCCCGGTGGGTTGCATCTCGCTGCAGAAAGCCGAGACAGATGACGGACGCTGGTATCCGGAGTTCTTCCGCATCAACTTCTCGCGCTGCATTTTCTGCGGCCTCTGCGAGGAAGCCTGCCCGACCACCGCGATCCAGCTCACCCCGGATTTCGAAATGGCCGAGTTCAAACGTCAGGACCTGGTGTACGAGAAAGAAGATCTGCTGATCTCCGGCCCCGGCAAGAATCCCGACTACAACTTCTACCGTGTTGCAGGTATGGCCGTTGCCGGCAAGCCGAAAGGCGCCGCGCAGAACGAAGCCGAGCCGATCAACGTGAAGAGCTTGCTCCCTTAAGGAAGAAAGATGGAATTCG
>DQAA01000427.1 GCA_003523465.1 Pseudomonas sp. | reverse complement strand
CGCCGGCACGCCGCTGTTCAAGGGGCCGGACAAGTGGCGGCAACTGCGCGAGCTGTTTCCGCTGGACCCCGACACCGCGCACTTCGCCAACTTCCTGGTCACCGCGCACCCGCGCCCGGTACAGGACGCCATCGACTACTACCGCCGCGAAATCGACCGCAACCCCGCGGCCCTGATGGACTGGGAAAGCCAGTACGAATGGAACCGCGAAGGCGAGGTCCGCGACTGGGCCGCACGCTATCTCGAAGTACGGCCACGGCAGATCGCCCTGACCGGCAGCACCACCGAGGGCCTGGGCATGATCTACGGCGGGCTGCAGGTGGCCGCCGACCAGGAAATCCTCACCACCGAACACGAGCACTATTCGACCCACAAGAGCCTGGCCTTCCGCACCCAGCGCCAGGGTACCCAGGTCCGCAAGCTGCGCCTGTTCCAGAACCCGTGGGACATCTCCAGGGACCAGGTGCTGACCACCATCGACCAGGCCATCCGCCCGGAAACCCGGGTGCTCGGCATGACCTGGGTACATTCCGGCAGTGGCGTGAAGCTGCCGGTGGGCGAGATCGGCGAGATCGTCCGCCGGCACAACCGCGACCGTGACGAGAGCCGGCGGATCATCTACGTGGTCGACGGCGTGCACGGCTTCGGCGTGGATAACCAGCGCTTCGCCGACTTCAACTGCGACTACTTCATCTCCGGCGTGCACAAGTGGATGTTCGGCCCCCGCGGCACCGGGCTGATCTGCGCCGCCTCGGAAAAGATGGGCGCGCTGACCCCGACCTTCCCCACGTTCTCCCAGGAAGAAGACTTCGCCACCATCATGACCCCAGGCGGCTACCACGCCTTCGAGCACCGCTGGGCCATGGGCAAGGCCTTCGAACTGCACCTGCAACTGGGCAAGGCGGACGTGCAGGCGCGCATCCACCAGCTCAATGACCGGCTCAAGGAGCGCCTGCTGGAGCACAAGCAGATCCAGCTGGTGACCCCGCGTAGCAACGAGTTCTCCGCCGGTTTCACCTTCTTCCGCATCAAGGACCGCGACCCGGATGCCATCGCGGCGTACCTGGCGCAGAACAAGGTGATGTCCGATGCCGTGTACCGCGATGTCGGCCCGGTGATCCGCCTGGCCCCGGGCCTGCTCAACAACGAGCAGGAAATCGACCGGGCCATGGCCCTGCTGATCAAGAAACTCTGAAGAAAAGGCCTTGCCATGACATTCACGCTTTCCCGCCTGACCCTCGCCGCCCTGCTCGGCGTCGCCAGCCTGCCGGCCCTTGCCGCCGGTGACAAACCCGGTTCGGTGTTTCGCGACTGCCAGGGCAGTTGCCCGGAAATGGTCGTTCTGCCGGCCGGCAGCTTCATGATGGGCACCCCGGACGACGAGATGGGTCGCCAGCCGGACGAAGGCCCGTTGCATCAGGTGACCTTCGCCAAGCCGTTCGCCATCAGCCGTTTCCAGGTCACTGCCGGGGAATGGGACGCCTATGTCCGCGAGTCCGGGGTGAAGATCGCCGACGGCGACACCCGCCCCGGTCGCGAATGCAAGGCCAGCAAGCCGCGCTACAAGCAAGGGCCCAAGCAGCCGGCGGTGTGCATGAGCTACTACGACGTCGAGGCCTATGTCGCCTGGCTGTCGAAGAAGACCGGCAAGCGCTACAGCATGGTCAGCGAGGCCCAGCGCGAATACGCGGCGCGGGGCGGCAGCAGCGGCGCCTTCCCCTTCCCGCTGGACCCGAACGCCGAATACGAGATCAGCCAGCACGCCAACGTCTACGGGCCCAAGGACGGCTACAGCTACACCTCGCCGGCGGGCAGCTTCCCGCCCAACGACTTCGGCGTGTACGACATGCATGGCAACGTCTATGAATGGGTTGCCGACTGCTATCACGACAGCTACGTCGGCGCCCCGACGGACGGTAGCGCCTGGACCGAAGCAGGCTGCCGCAACGTCAATATCCGCGGCAATGACTGGGGCGAGGCGCCGATCTTTTCCCGCTCGGGCAACCGCAACAATGCCGGGCCTGAATCCCGGGGCGACTGGCTCGGCTTCAGGGTGATCCGCGAGCTGTAAAAATACGGCTCACCCCTACCAGGTTCACATTCAAGGAGGACCGCAGTTAGCACATCAGTCCATTGGGAGCTGCCGGACGGCTCCGAAAATGAGTCCGGAAAACCGTCTTTGAATCATTTTCTTACATTTTCCCTGACGGGTTTCCGATTCTCATCCGTCCTTATAAGTGCAGCCCTCAGGTTGAGCGTTGGCTCGACCCCACTTTTTACAAAAAAGACTGATGCAATGGCCCAACAATCGAAAAAGTCCAAATCCAGGGTGTGGTTCCTGGTCCACAGCTGGCTAGCCCTGCCGATCTGGTTCTTCGTGCTGATCGTCTGCGTCACCGGCACCTTGGCCGTGGTCAGCCAGGAAATCGTCTGGCTGGCCAACCCTGATGTGCGCGCCAGCAAACCCAGCGACGACGCCGAGCGCCTGAGCTTCCAGCAGGTCCTCGACGCCCTGAAGAAGGCCGAGCCGGACATGGCGGTGCGCTATATCAGCCAGCCGGACGGTTCGCACTTCGCCCTCAACGCGGCGGTGACCTTCCCCGACGGCACGGCGCCGATCCTCTATGTGAACCCCTACACCGGGGCGATCCAGGGCAAGAGCCCGGACTTCAACTTCGAGGGCTTTACCCGCGCCCTGCACGGTTGGTGGCTGGTGCCATTCACCAACGGCTACAGCTGGGGCTGGTACCTGGTGTCGCTGCTCGGCCTGCCGATGCTCGCTTCGCTGGTCACCGGGCTGGTGGTCTACAAGCGCTTCTGGAAGGGCTTCTTCAAGCCGACCCTGCGCTTCAACCACGGCGCGCGGATCTTCTGGGGCGACTTCCATCGCCTGAGCGGCATCTGGTCGATCTGGTTCATCGCGGTGATTTCCATCACCGGCACCTGGTTCCTGATCCAGGCGATCCTCGGCGATAACCACATCACCATCTCCACCGAGCCAATCACCCCGGTGATCGCCCGTGAAGACGTGCCGCTGTCGGACAGCAAGGCGCCGGTGCCGCGCATCGACCTGGACGAAGCCACGCGCATCGCCACCACGCAGATTCCGGGGCTGGACGTGACCTTCGCGCAACTGCCGTCCAATGCCTACGGGCACATCTACCTGGGCGGGCGCGGCTGGTATCCGCTGATGTTCCAGACCGCCAACGTCAACCCCTACACCCGCAACGTCGACGCTTCGTTCCTGGTCGGCGACCGCTCGGCCCTGGAGTTCGTCACCGAATCCATGCGTCCGCTGCACACCGGTGATTTCGGCGGCCTGGCGATCAAGCTGATCTGGGCCTTCTTCGGCCTGGTGCTGTCGATGATGGTGCTCAGCGGCCTTCTCATCTGGACCAAGCGCACCGCCCAGGCCACCGCCGCCGCCCTCAAGCGCGCGGACAAACCGGCACGCCAGCGCAAAGTCGCCCAGGCAACCGCCACGGAGGTGCAACCATGAGCCAGGCACACAACTCGGTTGTCACTCCTAGCCCGTTCAAGCAGTGGTGGCTGAAATGGCGCTTCCACCTGAACATCCTGCTGTTGCTGGTACCCCTGGGCTTCATGCCCA
>DQAA01000526.1 GCA_003523465.1 Pseudomonas sp. | reverse complement strand
CTTGTTGTTGCAGGGGGGGAGTCACTGGCGGTTACCTCGAAATCGGGATTTTCGGGCATGAAAAAGCCGCTCTTGGCGGCTGATTCATGGTGTCCTTCAGGGCCTCATCGCTGGCAAGCCAGCTCCCATAGGTACGACGTGCACCGATCCTTGCGGGAGCTGGCTTGCCAGCGATGGGGACCTCAAGCCTGGTGAAAATCAGGCCTGCGGACGCATATGCGGGAACAGGATCACATCACGGATCGACGGCGAGTTGGTCAGCAGCATCACCAGGCGGTCGATACCGATGCCTTCACCGGCAGTCGGCGGCATGCCGTATTCCAGGGCGCGGACGAAGTCGGCGTCGAAGTGCATGGCTTCGTCGTCGCCGGCGTCCTTCTCGGCCACCTGGGCGAGGAAGCGCTCGGCNNTGGTCTTCGGCGTCATTGAGCTCGGAGTAGGCGTTGGCGATTTCGCGGCCGCCGATGAACAGCTCGAAGCGGTCAGTGACGTTCGGGTTGGCATCGTTGCGACGGGCCAGCGGCGAGACTTCGAACGGGTACTCGGTGATGAAGTGCGGCTGCTCCAGCTTGCTCTCCACCAGTTCCTCGAAAATCATCACCTGCAGCTTGCCCAGGCCTTCGTGGCCGAGGACCTTGGCACCAGCCTGCTTGGCGATGGCGCGGGCCTTGTCGACATCCAGCAGGTCGGCTTCGGTCAGCTCGGGGTTGTACTTGAGGATCGAGTCGAACACCGACAGGCGCACGAACGGCTCGCCGAAGTGGAACACCTTGTCGCCGTACGGCACGTCGGTGCTGCCCAGGACCAGTTGCGCCAGCTCGCGGAACAGCTCTTCGGTGAGGTCCATGTTGTCGTTGTAGTCGGCGTAGGCCTGGTAGAACTCCAGCATGGTGAATTCAGGGTTGTGACGGGTCGAGACGCCTTCGTTGCGGAAGTTGCGGTTGATCTCGAAGACCTTCTCGAAGCCACCGACCACCAGGCGCTTCAGATACAGCTCCGGCGCGATACGCAGGAACATCGGCATGTCCAGGGCGTTGTGGTGGGTTTCGAACGGCTTGGCCGCAGCGCCGCCAGGAATGGTCTGCAGCATCGGCGTCTCGACTTCGAGGAAGTCGCGCTTGGCCAGGAAGCTGCGGATGTGCGAGATCACCAGGGAGCGCACGCGGAAGGTTTCGCGGGTGTCTTCGTTGACGATCAGGTCGACGTAGCGCTGGCGATAGCGCTGCTCGGTGTCGGTCAGGCCGTGGTGCTTGTCCGGCAGCGGGCGCAGCGACTTGGTCAGCAGGCGCACGTTGGTCATCTCGACGTACAGGTCGCCCTTGCCGGAACGGGCCAGGGTGCCTTCGGCGGCGATGATGTCGCCCAGGTCCCAGGTTTTCACCGCGGCCAGGGTTTCTTCCGGCAGGGTCTTGCGGTTGACGTAGACCTGGATGCGCCCGGTCATGTCCTGGATCACCATGAACGAGCCACGGTTGAGCATGATGCGACCGGCAACCTTGACCGGGATCGCGGCTGCTTCCAGCTCTTCCTTGGTCTTGTCGACATACTGCTTCTGCAGGTCGTTGCAGTAGCTGTCACGGCGGAAGTCGTTGGGGAAGGCCTGGCCCTTGGCGCGCTCTGCGGCAAGTTTTTCCTTGCGCAGGGCGATCAGGGCGTTTTCTTCCTGTTGCAGGTCTTGCGATTCGGTCTTGAGGTCGCTCATGTCGTCATTCTTTCCATCAGGTATTCGTTGCCCTTTCCGGGCAGGGCACGCGAGCCCGGCGCCGGGCCGGGTCTCGCGGCAGTGGTGTGCGGCTTACAGCCCCTGCTTGAGGCTCGCTTCCAGGTACTGGTCGAGGTCGCCGTCCAGGACCTTCTGGCAGTCGCTGCGCTCGACGCCGGTACGCAGGTCCTTGATGCGGGAGTCATCGAGCACGTAGGAGCGGATCTGGTGACCCCAGCCGATGTCCGACTTGGTATCTTCCAGCGCCTGCGAGGCGGCATTGCGCTTCTGCATTTCCAGCTCGTACAACTTGGCCCGCAGCATTTTCATGGCGGTGTCCTTGTTGGCGTGCTGGGAACGTTCGTTCTGGCAGGCCACCACGGTGTTGGTCGGTACGTGGGTGATACGTACGGCCGAATCGGTGGTGTTGACGTGCTGGCCACCGGCACCGGAGGAGCGGTAGGTGTCGATGCGCAGGTCGGACGGGTTGATCTCGATTTCGACCTTGTCGTCGATCTCGGGCGATACGAACACCGCGGAGAACGAGGTGTGGCGACGGGCGCCGGAGTCGAACGGGCTCTTGCGGACCAGGCGGTGCACGCCGATCTCGGTGCGCAGCCAGCCGAAGGCGTACTCGCCCTTGATGTGCACGGTGGCGCCCTTGATGCCGGCGACTTCGCCCTCGGACAGCTCGATGATGGTGGCGTCGAAACCGCGCTTGTCGGCCCAGCGCAGGTACATGCGCAGCAGGATGTTGGCCCAGTCCTGCGCCTCGGTACCGCCGGAGCCGGCCTGGATGTCGAGGTAGGCGTTGTTCATGTCCATTTCGCCGCTGAACATGCGACGGAATTCGAGGTTGGCCAGGTGATCCTCGAGGTTCTGCAACTCGGCAACGACGTCATCGACGGCGCCCTCGTCGTCTTCCTCGACGGCCATGTCGAGCAGGTCCTTGCAGTCGGCCAGACCGCCGGACAGCTTGTCCAGGGTCTCGACGACCTGCGCCAGCATGGCGCGCTCGCGGCCCAGGGCCTGGGCGTATTCGGGCTTGTTCCAGACGTTCGGGTCTTCGAGTTCGCGGTTTACTTCGGTCAGACGATCATGCTTGTGATCGTAGTCAAAGATACCCCCGAATGGACTGGGAACGCTCGGTGAGGTCCTTGATGGTATTCAGGATCGGGTTGATTTCCATGGGCGGGCTGCTCTCGTGCGTAATTCGGTGAAAAGCCGGCGAGTATAGCGCAGGGGGGGTGGCGGGGGACAAGCTGGAAGCTACGGGCGGCAGGCTGATTTACAGGGGAATACCGGAAAATATCGGTGCTTTTGCTGGCCTCATCGCCGGCAACGCCGGCTCCCACTGGGTTCGGCGGTGCCCAAATCCCTGTGGGAGCCGGCATTGCCGGCGATGGGGCCCTCAGGCTACGGCTACGCGGTTGCGGCCGCCATTCTTGGCCTGGTACAGCGCATTGTCCGCCGCCGAGATCAGTTGCCGGCAGTGCGTACCGATCGCCGGGGTCTGCGTCGCCAGGCCGATGCTGACGCTGAGGATCGAGTCCTGCTCCGGCTTGATATGGGCGATC
>DQAA01000617.1:220-5236 GCA_003523465.1 Pseudomonas sp. | reverse complement strand
AGCCAGCTCCCACAGGGTCCGTGCCGCTCTCTCGATCAAGGTCCGATCAGAAGTCCTTGCACAGGCGCAAGGCGTCGTAGATCGCCGCATGGGTATTGCGCTGCGCCACGCAGTCGCCGATGCGGTACAGCAGGTAGCCGTCGCCGGCCTGGCCAAGGATCGGCTGCGGCTGGATGGCGAACAGCGCCTCCACATCGATCTGGCCCTTGTTGCGCGAACCTTCCTTGAGCGCGTAGTAGAGGGCTTCGTCAGGCCGCACGCCGTTCTCGATCACCACCTGGTCGACCACCCGCTCTTCCTTGGCCCCGGTGTATTCGTTCTCCAGCACCGCCACCAGCTTGTCGCCCTCGCGGTAGACCTTTTCCAGCATCAGGTCGCCGGTCATGATCACTTCCTTGGGGTACATGCTGCGGTAGTAGGTGGGGAAGGACGTCCCGCCGATCGCTACGCCCGGCTTGATGTCGTCGGTGACGATCTCGACCTGGCTGCCCTTGTCGGCGATGAAGTCGGCCACCGACATGCCGGTGAATTCGCAGATGGTGTCGTAGACCAGTACGTTCTTACCCGGCGCAACCTTGCCGTCGAGCACGTCCCAGCTGCTGACCACCAACCCTTCGGCGGCGCTCCAGTGTTCGTTCTGCTCCATGAACGGGTGACCGCCCACCGCCAGCACGACGATGTCCGGACGCAAATCCATGATGGTGTCGGCATCCGCCGCGGTGCCCAGGCGCAGGTCGACCTTCAGCCGCGCCAGCTCCAGTTGGTACCAGCGCGTGATACCGGCGATCTGGTCGCGCTGCGGCGCCTTGGCGGCGATGGTGATCTGCCCGCCGATCTGTTCCTTTTTCTCGAACAGGGTGACGTCGTGACCGCGCTCGGCCGCGACCCGCGCCGCTTCCATGCCGGCCGGGCCGGCACCGACGATCACCACCTTGCGTTTCGGGCCGGTGGATTTCTCGATGATGTGCGGCACGCCCATGTATTCACGGGAGGTCGCGGCGTTCTGGATGCACAGCACATCCAGGCCCTGGTACTGGCGGTCGATGCAGTAGTTGGCACCGACGCACTGCTTGATCTGGTCGATCTGGCCCATCTTGATCTTGGCGATCAGGTGCGGGTCGGCGATGTGCGCACGGGTCATGCCGACCATGTCGACATAGCCGCCTTCGAGGATGCGCGTGGCCTGGTTCGGGTCCTTGATGTTCTGCGCGTGCAGCACCGGGACCTTGACCACTTCCTTGATGCCCGCCGCCAGATGCAGGAACGGCTCCGGCGGGTAGCTCATGTTGGGAATGACGTTGGCCAGGGTGTTGTGGGTGTCGCACCCCGAGCCGATCACGCCGAAGAAGTCGACCATGCCGGTGGCATCGTAGTACTTGGCGATTTCCTTCATGTCCTCGTGGCTGAGGCCATCGGGGTGGAATTCGTCACCGCAGATACGCATGCCCACGCAGAAGTCCGGGCCGACCTCGGCACGTACCGCCTTGAGCACTTCGAGACCGAACTTCATGCGGCCCTCGAAGCTGCCGCCCCATTCGTCGGTACGCTTGTTGACCCGCGGGCTCCAGAACTGGTCGATCATGTGCTGGTGCACGGCGGACAGCTCGACGCCATCCAGGCCGCCTTCCTTCGCCCGACGAGCGGCCTGGGCGTAGTTGCCGATCACCCGCCAGATCTCTTCCGGCTCGATGGTCTTGCAGGTGGCGCGGTGCACCGGTTCGCGGATACCCGACGGCGACATCAGGGTCGGCCAGTGGAAGCCGTCCCAACGGGAGCGGCGGCCCATGTGGGTAATCTGGATCATGATCTTGGCGCCATGCTTGTGCATGGCATCGGCCAGGTTCTGGAAGTGCGGAATGATGCGGTCGGTGGACAGGTTCACCGACGCCCACCATTGCTGCGGGCTGTCGATGGCGACCACCGAGGAGCCGCCGCAGATGGCCATGCCGATGCCGCCCTTGGCCTTCTCTTCGTAGTACTTCACATAGCGCTCGGTGGTCATGCCGCCGTCGGTGGCATACACCTCGGCGTGCGCGGTACTGAGCACGCGGTTGCGGATGGTCAGTTTGCCGATCTGGATCGGCTGGAACATAGCTTCGAACGCCATGGCGCGGGCTCCTCGACTTACAGCGGCTTGACGATGAACAGGCCGTCGTCGTGGCCTTCTTCGGAACCGCCGTAGACCTGCTCGGCGACCGTACGGATCTTGCTGCCGCGGGCGGCGAGGATCTGGTCCATGGCCCCGGCGAACCAGCCGGTGAACATGTAGTCGACCTTGCGCCCGACCTTGCCGTAGACGTAGACGAAGGCGGAGTGTTCGAGCTTGACGCTGCAGGTGCCCTTGTCGAGGTCGATGTCCTGGATCTTGAACAGGCCCCAGCCACGCTGGGACAGGCGCTTCATGTAGTGCTCGAACACCGCCACGCCTTCCAGGCCGTGGCATTCGGCCTCTTTCTCGCACCAGTGCCAGGCGGACTTGTAGCCGGCCTTGTAGAGGATCTCGGCGTAGGCGTCGGCGCCCAGCACTTCCTCGATGCCCATGTGGTTGTTGACGAAGAAATGCCGCGGCACGTAGAGCATCGGCAGGGCATCGCTGGTCCAGACACCGGTCTCGCTGTCGACTTCGATTGGCAATTGCGGGGCGATCTTGGCCATGGAAACTCAACTCCAGAAATTTTTATTGGCTGCCCCCGCCCTGATGCGGGGGTCGGAAAGAGAGGCTTCGGAGGCTTACTCGCCCCAGACATCCTTGAGCACGTTGACCCAGTTTTCGCCCATGATCTTGCGCACCACGCGCTCGGAATGGCCGCGCTTGAGCAGGGTCTCGGTGAGGTTGGGGAACTCGCCCACGGTGCGGATGCCCAGCGGGTTGATGATCTTGCCGAAGTTGGTCAGGCGACGGGCGTAGCCCTTGTCGTGGGTCAGGTACTCGAAGAAGTCCTGGCCGTGGCCCTGGGTGAAGTCGGTGCCGATACCGATGGCGTCTTCACCGACGATGTTCATGGTGTACTCGATGGCCTCGGCGTAGTCGTCGATGGTCGAGTCGATGCCCTTGGCCAGGAACGGCGCGAACATGGTCACGCCGACAAAACCGCCATGGTCGGCGATGAACTTCAGTTCCTCGTCGGACTTGTTGCGCGGGTGTTCCTTGAGGCCGGATGGCAGGCAGTGGGAGTAGCAGACCGGCTTCTTCGATTCGAGGATGACTTCCTCGCTGGTCTTGGAGCCGACATGGGACAGGTCGCACATGATGCCGACGCGGTTCATCTCGGCGACGATCTCGCGACCGAAGCCCGACAGCCCGCCATCACGCTCGTAGCAGCCGGTGCCGACCAGGTTCTGGGTGTTGTAGCACATCTGCACGATGCCCACGCCGAGCTGCTTGAACACGTCCACGTAGGCGATCTGGTCTTCGAACGCATGGGCGTTCTGGAAACCGAAGAGGATGCCGGTCTTGCCCAGTTCCTTGGCCTTGCGGATGTCGGCGGTGGTGCGTACCGGCATGACCAGGTCGCTGTTGTCGCGGATCAGCTTCTGGCTGGCGGCGATCTGGTCGACGGTGGCCTTGAAGCCTTCCCAGACCGACACGGTGCAGTTGGCTGCGGTCAGGCCGCCCTTGCGCATGTCTTCGAACAGTTCGCGGTTCCACTTGGCGATGATCAGACCGTCGATAACGATGCTGTCGGCGTGTAGTTCGGCTGGGCTCATCANNTATTGGCATTCCCGCGCCGAATCGTCTGCCGGCGCTATTGGGGGTCAGCATATGCCTCGGGTGAATGTCGTCCCGATGCAAAAACGACAGGGGAATTGCCGAAAGCGTCAAAGGGCGACAAAGGGTGGCGGGAACCGCCGAGGAAGGGCCTCCGCCTGCCATGGATCGGGCATTTCGCTAGTTTCGGCGGTTCCTCAACAAAGGAGTCACCCCATGAATGCACTCGAATTCATCACCGCCCTGGAACTGCCGCAACCTACCGGGCGACCGCTGCTGCAAACGCCGCCCGAGCAGCCCGGGACATCCGACGACAGCGCGGTGGTCGCTGGCGACAGCATCCTGTCGTTCGTCTCCGGCCTGACCCGCCAGGCCCGCGAAGATGTGCTCAACAGCACGCTGCTGATGCAACTGGCAGCGACCAAGCGCTTCGACAAGTCGCGCCAGCGCGAGGATTGGTTCGCGTTCTACACCGAAGGGCTGGGCAAGCTGGGCTGGACCCTGTCGCACACGGAAATGCTGCGGTTCCACCCCAGCCAGCAGTCTTTCAGCATGGATGACGTGCTGATCGACATCATCGAGGGCATGGCCGGTGGCGGCGCGTTCAGCCCCATCGCCCGGCGGACCCTGGAATCGCTGCGCAAGCAGCCCCACGCGCTGGAACTGTTCCTCAACCACAGCAACAACGGCCATGTCGGCACCTTCCAGATCCTGCCCTGCACCCAGAACGCCCAGGGCGACGTGACGATGCTGCTGAACTGCGTACAGCTGATCCGCAATGTCAGCAACACCAACATCCTGTTCGTCAATTTCCAGAACAATGATGTGCGGATTTTCCGCTCGTCGCAGACGGCGGTGCTGAACGTGCAGGCCTATGCCCAGGTGCGCGGTGCGGTGATCGAGAAACTGGGGAACAACGCCAGCCAGTTCGTGGCGAATCTGAATCTCTGACTGTCCTTGATGGCCTCATCGCCGGCTCCCACGGGTTCCGTGGTGCATGCGATCCCTGTGGGAGCNNTTGCCGGCGATGAGGCCCTCAGCAGCAACCGCTAAGCCGGCACTGCCTCTCCTTCCAGCATCAACGTCCGCTCGAACAACCCCGCCAACACCGCCTGGTGCGTCACCGCCACCACCGTGCACCCCGGCAGTTCCCGCTTCAGCATCTTCAACAACCCCCGCGCACTGTCGTCATCCAGCTGGTTGGTCGCCTCATCCAGGTAGAGCGTTTCCGGCCGGAACAGCAGGGCTCGGGCCAGGCTGATGCGCTGCTGCTCGCCGCCACTCAGGGCCCGTTGCCATTCGCAGCT
>DQAA01000617.1:0-150 GCA_003523465.1 Pseudomonas sp. | reverse complement strand
CGCCAGGTACGGCTGCTGCGGCAGCAACAGGCTGGCCCCCGGCGGCAATTGCCATTGACCGCGGCAATACGGCCACAAGCCCTGCAGGGTGCGCAGCAGCGTCGACTTGCCCAGGCCGCTGCGCCCGTCCAGCCGCACCCATTGCCCCGG
>DQAA01000529.1 GCA_003523465.1 Pseudomonas sp. | reverse complement strand
GGCTGCGCGATGATCGGCCAGACCGTGATCAACCTCAGCTCCAACGGCCGCGGGCGCCTGTCCGGGGTGGTGGCGGGGGTGATGATCCTGCTGTTCGTGCTGTTCCTCTCGCCGCTGATCGAGAAGATCCCGCTGGCGGCGCTGGTCGGCGTGATGTTCGTGGTCGCCCAGCAGACCTTCGCCTGGGCCTCGCTGCGGGTGCTGCACAAGGTGCCGGTCAGCGACGTGCTGGCGATCATCGCGGTGACCGTGGTCACGGTGTTCACCGATCTGGCCACGGCGGTGCTGTTCGGCATCGTCATCGCCGCGATCAACTTCGCCTGGCAGCATGCCCGCGAGCTGTACGCCGATATTCACGACGAAGCGGACGGCAGCAAGCTGTACCGGGTGCACGGGACGCTGTTCTTCGCCTCGTCGACGCCGTTCCTCAACCAGTTCGACCCGGCCAATGACCCGGCGCAGGTGACCCTGGATTGCCAGCACCTGAGCTTTGTCGACTATTCGGCGGTTGCGGCGTTGAAGACCTTGCGCGAGCGCTATGAGAAGGCGGGCAAGCACCTGCGGGTGGTGCATCTGTCGGAACGGTGCAAGCAGCTGTTGAAGCGGGCGGGGGCGGATCACTGATCCAGTTGTGATGCTGATGGCCTCATCGCCNNGGCAACGCCGGCTCCCACAGGGGGCGCCTGGCTTGCTGGCGATGAGGCCATCAGCAACTACAAAGCTATCCCTGCTTCTTGATGATCACATCGGTAATGCTCGCCGGTGCCTCGGCATAGCGGGTGAACTCCATCGAGTAGCTGGCCCGCCCCTGGGTCATCGAGCGCATTTCGGTGGAGTAGCCGAACATCTCGCCCAGCGGTACTTCCGCCCGCACCACCTTGCCCGCCGGGGTGTCTTCGCCGCCCTGGATCAGGCCGCGACGACGGCTCAGGTCTCCCATGATGTCGCCCATGAATTCCTCGGGCGTCACCACTTCCACCTTCATCACCGGCTCCAGCAGTACCGCGCCGCCTTTCTGCGCCAGTTGCTTGGTGGCCATGGAGGCGGCGATCTTGAACGCCATTTCATTGGAGTCGACGTCGTGGTACGAGCCGTCGAACACCGCGGCCTTGAGGCTGATCAGCGGATAGCCGGCCACCACGCCGTTCTGCATCTGTTCTTCGATGCCTTTCTGGATCGCCGGGATGTATTCCCGCGGCACCACGCCGCCGACCACTTCGTTGACGAACTCCAGGCCTTCCTTGCCTTCGTCCCCCGGAGCGAAGCGGATCCAGCAATGGCCGTACTGGCCGCGACCGCCGGACTGGCGGACGAACTTGCCTTCGATCTCGCAGGTGTTGCGGATCTTCTCGCGGTAGGCCACCTGCGGCTTGCCGATATTGGCCTCGACCCCGAACTCGCGACGCATGCGGTCGACGATGATGTCCAGGTGCAGCTCGCCCATGCCGGAGATGATGGTCTGCCCGGTTTCCTCGTCGGTCTTGACCCGGAACGACGGGTCTTCCTGGGCCAGCTTGCCGAGGGCGATGCCCATTTTTTCCTGGTCGGCCTTGGTCTTGGGTTCCACCGCCACCGAGATCACCGGGTCGGGGAAGTCCATGCGTTCGAGGATGATCGGCTTGTCGATCGAGCACAGGGTGTCGCCGGTGGTGACGTCCTTCATGCCGATCAGCGCGGCGATATCGCCGGCGCATACCGCCTTGATTTCGGCGCGCTGGTTGGCGTGCATCTGCACCATGCGCCCGACCCGTTCCTTCTTGCCCTTGACCGAGTTGAGCACCGCATCGCCGGAGCTGAGCACGCCGGAGTAGACCCGGGCGAAGGTCAGGGTGCCGACAAAGGGGTCGGTGGCGATCTTGAAGGCCAGGGCCGAGAACGGCTCGTTGTCGTCGGCGTGGCGCTCCAGGTGCTTGTCCTCGTGGTCCGGGTCGGTGCCGTTGATCGCGGGAATTTCCGAGGGGGCGGGGAGGTAGTCGATCACCGCATCGAGCATCAGCGGCACGCCCTTGTTCTTGAATGATGAGCCGAGGATCGCCGGGACGATCTCGTTGGCCAGGGTGCGCTGGCGCAGGCCGGCCTTGATCTGCTCGTTGCTCAGTTCGACACCGTCCAGGTACAGGGTCATGAACTCGTCGTTGGCTTCGGCGGCGGCTTCGATCATATGGGCGCGCCACTCCCGGGCCTGGTCCAGCAGCTCGGCGGGGATCTCTTCTTCGCGGTAGCTGGTGCCCTGGTCGTCCTCGTTCCAGAAGATCGCTTTCATCTTCACCAGGTCGATCTGCCCGGCGAAGTGTTCTTCGGCGCCGATGGCCAGCTGGATCGGTACCGGATGGTGGCCGAGACGCTGGTCGATCTGCTTGACCACGCGCAGGAAGTCGGCGCCCTGGCGGTCCATCTTGTTCACATAGGCCAGGCGCGGCACATGGTACTTGTTGGCCTGGCGCCACACCGTCTCGGACTGCGGCTCGACGCCATCGGCGCCGCTGAACACTACCACCGCGCCGTCGAGCACCCGCAGGGAGCGTTCCACTTCGATGGTGAAGTCAACGTGGCCGGGGGTATCGATGATGTTGAAGCGGTACTTCTCGGCGAATTGCTTGGTCGAGCCTTGCCAGAAGGCCGTGGTCGCCGCCGAGGTGATGGTGATGCCGCG
>DQAA01000137.1 GCA_003523465.1 Pseudomonas sp. | reverse complement strand
CGGACGCTCTGCCACGGTGGTGCGGCCTTTACGCGCGCCGTCTTCACGGGGCTGGCGCGCCGGACGCTCGGCTGCCGGTGCACCATCCTTGGCCGGACGCAAGGTCCGCACGCGCTCGCCACGACCGATCGGCTTGCTGGATTTACGCTGCATGCGCTCCAGCTTGTCCTTGGTCTTGGCGTTCATCGACGGCATCGCTACCGGGGTCAGGCCCACTTCGGCGGTGAGGATGTCGATTTCGCCCTGGCCCATTTCGCGCCAGCGGCCCATCGGCAGGTCGGAGTTGAGGAACACCGGACCGAAACGCACGCGCTTCAGACGGCTGACCACCACCCCCTGGGACTCCCACAGGCGGCGAACCTCACGGTTGCGGCCTTCCATCACCACGCAGTGATACCAATGGTTGAAGCCCACACCACCCGGTGCAACCTGGATGTCGGTGAAACGTGCCGGACCGTCTTCCAGGACCACGCCCTCTTTCAGGCGGGCGATCATGTCGTCGTCGACTTCACCACGGACACGCACGGCGTATTCGCGGTCCATTTCGAAAGACGGGTGCATCAGGCGGTTGGCCAGCTCGCCGTCGGTGGTGAACAGCAGCAGGCCGGTGGTGTTGATGTCGAGGCGACCGACGTTGATCCAGCGGCCTTCTTTCGGGCGCGGCAGGCGATCGAACACGGTCGGACGGCCTTCCGGGTCGTCACGGGTGCAGATCTCGCCGTCGGGCTTGTTGTACATGATGACGCGGCGCACGGACTCGGCGCTTTCCTCACGCTTGATCAGGCGACCGTCGACGGAAATCGCGTCGTGCAGGTCGACCCGCTGGCCAAGGGTCGCGGCAACGCCATTGACCTTGATCCGGCCTTCGCCGATCCAGGCCTCGACGTCGCGGCGCGAGCCGACGCCAATGCGTGCGAGTACTTTTTGCAGTTTTTCCCCGGCCGGACGTGGCGGGCTGTCTTGCAGGTCTTGGTCACTCATCTGGGCACCTCCCGGTGTAAAAAGTCGAATCTGGGTTCCTGGCGCAGCAGGCGCCAAAAAGGCCGCGAATCATACGCTGATCGCGGCACAAACGCACCAGAGAGTAGACCGATATCGATGAGCGCGCCGGGNNCCTGCGGCGCATCCGGCTCGGCGTCCATGGCCTCGGCGTCATCCTCGGCTTGCGGAAGGTCCCGCAGCAGGTCGTCGAAGTCGGTTTTCAGACCATCTTCCATGGCGTCCAGTTCCACCAGCAAGGTGCGGAAACTGGTTTCCTCGGCCGGTGGCTGGTCGTCCGGGTCGGCGCTGGCATCGGCCAGGGCCTGCAGATGGGCCGGAACCGGCAGATCGTCGAGGTCCACCGGCGGCAGCGGCGACGGCTCCATTTCCCGCAGCTCGGCCAGGGGCGGCAGTTCGTCGAGGCTTTTCAGGTTGAAATGGTCGAGGAAGGCCTTGGTGGTGGCGAACATCGCCGGGCGCCCGGGCACCTCGCGGTAGCCGACGATACGTACCCATTCGCGCTCCAGCAGGGTCTTGACGATGTTGCTGTTGACCGCCACGCCGCGCACATCCTCGATCTCGCCGCGAGTGATGGGCTGGCGATAGGCGATCAACGCCAGGGTTTCCAGGAGCGCACGGGAATAGCGCTGCGGACGCTCCTCCCACAGGCGACCGACCCAGGGTGCGTAGTCCTCGCGGATCTGCAGGCGGTAGCCGGTGGCGACCTCCTTGAGTTCGAAGGCCCGGCCTTCGCAGGAGTCGCCGAGGATTTCCAGGGCTTGCTTGAAGACCTCGGCCTCGGGGCGCTCAGGCTCTTCGAACAGCTCGAACAGGCGTTCCAGGGATTGCGCCTTGCCAGAGGCGAGAAGGAAGGCTTCCAGCAGGGGCGCCAGGTCGTGGGGGTCAGTCAGGTTCATTCAGGTGCTCGTGGATTACTCTGCCCGGGCCCGGACATGGATCGGCGCAAAGGGCTCATTCTGCACCAGTTCGACCAGTTGTTCCTTGACCAGCTCGAGAATCGCCATGAAGGTCACCACCACCCCGAGCTTGCCCTCCTCGGCCTTGAACAGCTCGCCGAAGGCCACGAAGCCGGCGCCGCGCAGGCGCTCCAGCACTTCGCTCATGCGCTCGCGGGTAGACAGCGCCTCGCGGCTGATCTGGTGGCTCTCGAACAGGTCGCTGCGGCGCAGCACCTCGGCCATGGACATCAGCACCTCTTCGATGATGACGTCCGGCAGCAGCTTGCGCGCCTTGGCCTGCGGGGCTTCCAGCTGCGGCACGATCACATCGCGACCGACCCGGCTGAGCTGGTCGATGTCCTCGGCGGCCGCCTTGAAACGCTCGTATTCCTGCAGGCGACGGATCAGTTCGGCGCGCGGATCATCCTCTTCTTCCTCGGCGGTTTCGGCCCGAGGCAGGAGCATGCGTGACTTGATCTCGGCGAGCATGGCGGCCATCACCAGGTACTCGGCAGCCAGTTCCAGGCGCACGGTCTTCATCAGCTCGACGTAGCCCATGTACTGGCGGGTGATTTCCGCCACGGGGATATCGAGGATGTCGACGTTCTGCTTGCGGATCAGGTAGAGCAGCAGGTCCAGCGGGCCTTCGAAGGCTTCGAGGAAGACTTCCAGGGCATCCGGCGGGATGTACAAGTCCACCGGCATCTCGGTCAGGGCCTGACCGTAGACCATCACCAGCGGCAGTTCCTGCTGGGCGTCGGCCTGCGGATCGACCGGCGTCTCCACCGGCTCGATCGCCGTCACGCCTCGACCATGAACGGCGCCGGGTCGCCGCAGCCGACCCGCACCACTTCCGGCTCGCCGTCGGCCAGGTTGATCACGGTGGAAGCCTTCAGGTCGCCAAAGCCGCCGTCGATGATCAGGTCGACGTGATGCTCCAGGCGCTGGCGCATTTCGTAGGGGTCGGTCATCGCCTCTTCGTCGCCGGGCATGATAAGGCTCACGCTCATCAGCGGCTCNNCTCGCCCAGCTCTTCCAGCAACGCCAGGGCGATCGGATGATCCGGCACGCGCAGGCCGATGGTGCGGCGCTTCTCGTGCAGGAGCAGGCGCGGCACTTCACGGGTGGCGTTGAGGATGAAGGTGTAGGGCCCCGGCACATGGGCCTTGATCAGGCGAAACAGGCCGGTGTCGATCTTGGCGAACAGGCCCAGTTGCGACATGTCGCAGCAGATCAGGGTGAAATTGTGGTTCTTGTCCAGCTGGCGCAGGCGGCGCACCCGCTCGACGGCGCCCTTGTCGCCGATCTGGCAACCCATGGCGTAGGACGAGTCGGTGGGAAACACCACCACCCCGCCCTTGCGGATGATCTCCACGGCCTGTTTTATCAGGCGCGGCTGCGGATTCTCCGGGTGTATCTGGAAAAATTGACTCACGTTGTCTTCCTGTTCAGGCGTCCGCGGATGGCTGCTCATGTTTGAATCGACGCCACAGAGGTGGCAGATCCTCCGGCAGAGGCCGGTAGACACCGATTTCGGACCAGGTGCCCGGGCCATGGAAGTCGCTGCCGGCACTGGCCAGCAGGCCGAACTCGCGGGTCAGGATGGACAAGGTGCCGACCTGTTCCGCCGGCTGCATACCGTTGACCACTTCAAGAGCCTGGCCCCCCGCTTGAATATAGTCGGCAATCAGGCGGCGGCGCTTGCTGCGGGTCAGATCGTAGTGCATCGGATGCGCCAGGCTGACCCAGGCGCCGGACTTGCGCAGGGTCTCGACGGTGTCGTCGAGGGTCGGCCAGTGCAGCTTGACGTCGCCCAGCTTGCCGGCGCCGAGCCACTTGCGGAAAGCTTCGGCGCGGTCCTTGACGTAGCCGGCGCTGATCAAGAAGTCGGCGAA
>DQAA01000140.1 GCA_003523465.1 Pseudomonas sp. | reverse complement strand
GGGCCTGGCGGCGTGCGCATCGTCCCGGCGGCCTCGGGCACCCAGAGCATGGTGCACCTGGCCCCGGCACAGCACGCCGGCCTGATCCAGGCCTTCAGCGAAATCGGCGACAACCTCGACGTGCTGGTGATCGACACCGCTGCGGGGATCGGCGAGTCGGTGGTCAGCTTCGTCCGCGCGGCCCAGGAAGTGCTCCTGGTGGTCTGTGACGAACCCACCTCGATCACCGACGCCTATGCCCTGATCAAACTGCTCAACCGCGACTACGGCATGAGCCGTTTCCGCGTCCTCGCCAACATGGCGCAGAGCCCGCAGGAAGGGCGCAACCTGTTCGCCAAGTTGACCAAGGTCACGGATCGCTTCCTCGATGTCGCCCTACAATACGTCGGTGCAGTGCCCTACGACGAGTGCGTGCGCAAGGCTGTGCAGAAGCAGCGAGCGGTCTACGAAGCCTTCCCGCGTTCCAAGTGCGCGCTGGCGTTCAAGGCGATCGCCCAGAAGGTCGATACCTGGCCGCTGCCGGCCAACCCGCGCGGACACCTGGAGTTCTTCGTCGAGCGACTGGTGCAGCCGACCAGCGCAGGACCAGTGCTATGAGCGCGAGCGGCTACCGCATGTACAGCAAGGCTTCACGTGACGCCCAGTACGAACTGATCGAGCGCTATGCGCCGCTGGTCAAGCGCATCGCCTACCACCTGCTGGCGCGACTGCCGGCCAGCGTGCAGGTGGAGGACCTGATCCAGGCCGGCATGATCGGCCTGCTCGAAGTCTCCAACAAGTACGACTCGAGCAAGGGCGCCAGTTTCGAGACCTACGCCGGTATCCGTATCCGCGGCGCAATGCTCGACGAGGTGCGCAAGGGCGACTGGGCGCCGCGCTCGGTACACCGCAATACCCGCATGGTCAGCGACGCGATTCGTGCAATTGAAGCAAAAACCGGCCGTGACGCTAAAGATCACGAGGTTGCTGCCGAACTTCAATTGAGTCTCGATGATTACTACGGGATTTTGAACGATACCTTGGGCAGCCGCCTGTTCAGTTTCGACGACCTGCTGCAGGACGGCGAACATGAAGGGCTGCACGAGGATGGCGCCAGTGCCCAGCTCGAGCCTTCGCGCGATCTGGAAGACGAACGCTTTCAGGCAGCCCTGGCCGACGCGATCGCCAACCTGCCGGAACGCGAGCGTCTGGTCCTGGCCCTGTACTACGACGAAGAGCTGAACCTCAAGGAAATCGGTGAGGTCCTGGGGGTCAGCGAATCGCGCGTCAGCCAGTTGCATAGCCAGTGCGCAGCCCGTCTGCGCAGCCGGCTGGGTGAGTGGCGGGCGCGTTGAGCGCGGGTTCGATGCAGTCGTGACAACGTGGTAGCCGGAATTGATTGAACGCGCGCTCAGCGCTGAGCGCGTTAAAGACTGCTTGGAGGTCTAATTGAACAAAGATATGAAAATCCTCATCGTTGACGACTTTTCGACGATGCGGCGGATCATCAAGAACCTGTTGCGTGACCTGGGCTTCACCAATACGCACGAGGCCGACGACGGCACCACCGCGCTGCCCATGCTGCACTCCACCAACTTCGATTTTCTGGTCACCGACTGGAACATGCCTGGCATGACCGGTATCGACCTGCTGCGCCAGGTGCGCGCGGACGAACGCCTGAAACACCTTCCGGTGCTCATGGTGACCGCCGAAGCCAAGCGCGAGCAGATCATCGAAGCCGCTCAGGCCGGGGTCAACGGCTACGTCGTGAAGCCTTTCACCGCCCAGGTGCTGAAAGAGAAAATCGAAAAGATCTTCGAACGCGTCAACGGTTGACGCGTGAACGGGGGCGCTATGGACCATAAAGAATCATCTTTGGGCGACTTCGAGTCGACCCTGAAGAAACATGCCCAGGAGCTGGTCGAGAGCCTCGAACGAGGCCAGTTCGGCGACGCGGTGCAACTGATCCATCAGCTGAACCAGACCCGTGACCGCGGCCTGTACCAGGAAGTCGGCAAGCTCACGCGTGAGCTGCACAGTGCGATCGTCCGTTTCCAGATCGACACGCATATGCCGCAGGCCGAGGAAATGTCCCAGATCACCGACGCCACCGAGCGCCTGGCCTATGTGGTCAAGCTCACCGAGGCGGCGGCGAACCGCACCATGGACCTGGTCGAGCAAGGGACGCCCGTGCTCCACGAGCTGGGTGACGAAGCCCAGGCTCTGCACGCCGATTGGCAGCGCTTCATGCGCAGGGAAGTGCCAGCGTCGGAGTTTCGCGAGCTGGTCCAGCGTGTCGACAGGTTTCTGGCGCGCAGCGCCGAGGACAGCCACAAAGTCAGTGGCTACCTCAACGATATTCTCCTGGCCCAGGACTATCAGGACCTGACCGGCCAGGTGATCAAGCGGGTGACCTCACTGGTCACCGAAGTCGAGAAGAATCTGCTCAAGCTGGTATTGATGGCCAGTCAGGTCGATCGCTTCGCCGGGATCGAGCATGACCGCCAGCAGATACATGCTGAGAAAGACGAAAGTAAAAATCCGACTCGGGGTGAAGGACCACAGATTCATGCCGATAAACGTGAAGATGTAGTGTCCGGTCAGGACGATGTCGATGATCTGCTGTCCAGCCTGGGTTTTTAGGGAGCACGTTTGATGAGCTTCGGCGCCGATGAAGAAATCCTTCAGGATTTCCTGGTAGAGGCCGGCGAAATTCTTGAGCAACTGTCCGAACAACTGGTCGAGCTGGAAAGCCGCCCGGACGACTCCGACCTGCTCAATGCGATCTTTCGCGGTTTTCACACTGTAAAAGGGGGCGCCGGCTTCTTCCAGCTCAACGAGCTGGTGGAGTGCTGCCATATCGCCGAGAACGTTTTCGACATCCTGCGCAAAGGAGAGCGCCGGGTCGATTCCGAACTGATGGACGTGGTCCTGGAAGCCCTGGACACCGTCAACAGCATGTTCGGCCAGGTGCGCGAGCGCACCGATATCACCCCGGCCACCCCGGAGCTGCTCGGCGCCCTGGCGCGCCTGGCGGAACCTGCGGGTGCCGCACCG
>DQAA01000620.1:7969-10498 GCA_003523465.1 Pseudomonas sp. | reverse complement strand
GAGTCCGACCGCGAGCGGTTGCAGGTCGGGGAAGCCACTTTCGAGCTGCCAGCCCCCACCACCCGGCCCGCCGCACAGGACGGCGTGCTCGACCCCGCCGAGCTGCCCGGGCAACTGGAATTGGTGGTGCCTCCCTGGCCCGGCATGCGTGACGGCCAGACCGTGCATATCCTGTGGCGCGCCAGCAACGGGGTCGACCATAGCGACTTCATGCGAATCAGCGACCCCATGGAAGGCCACGACGTGCTGTTCACGATGGACCAGGCCAAGGTCGAGGAATTTCTGGGCGAAGCGGTGACCTTGTNNTGTCCTACCGGGTCGAAAGCCCTGACCAGGATGACCGTCACTCCAATATCGCCAGTTTCAACATCGGCGCCCGCAAGTTCCCCTTGCCGCCGCCGGAAATCCTCGAAGCCGATGGCGGCGTGATCGACCCGGACACGGTGCCGAACGGCGTCACCATTCGCATCGGGGCTACCGCACAGTTCCAGGCGGATGACCGGGTCACGCTGCACATTGTCGGCGTCAGCGAAGAGGGCAGCCTCGTCATCACCGAAACGATTCCGGCGGGCGGTGCGGACAAGGAACTCATCGTCCCCCTGCCCTTCGCGGTGATCGATGCCAACAGCGGTGGCACCTTCACCCTGAAGTACGAAATCACCCGCGCCAGCGGCGGCCCTGCCGAGGGGTCGGAAACCGTGACCTATTCGGTCAGTCGCGAGATCGGTTCCGGCGTGATGCGGGTCATGGGTGCGCGGTTCAACGTCAGCACCATGCGCGGTGAAAGTACCCCGAGGATCATCAAGGCCTTGCATGAAGACAGCCTGCTGCCCATGCGGGCCGAATGGCGCTACGAGGACGAATCCGCCTGGACTGCGGCCACCCAGTGGGACGACATCAGGCCCTGGCTGAAGCTCTATGTGCGCAATGAGGACGAAGCCTGGGAACTGCGCCCGGCCAATATCTTTGGCAATGGCTGGCGGATCTATCCCGACCCCAATGCCTGGTCGGCCTTTGTCGCCATGCGCGACGAAGCCGACGGTATCGTCGATCTGGTGGCCTGGGGCAACGAGAAGTATGGAGGTGTACTGGGCCAGGAAGCGGCGGCCGCCACGAACGTCGCGTCGGTCAGCGCAACGATGTACGCCTTTTCCGCCCGCTTGCAGGACGGCAATCTGGTGTGTTGGGGGATGGACGGTTACGGCGCCACACCGCCAACGATAGAAGGCGATTTCGTCGACGTTGTCGGCAACGCCTTCGCGTTCGTAGGGCGCAAGGCCGATGGGGAACTTCACGCCTGGGGCGCGCCGGACCACGGTGGCACACTGCCGAAGCGGATTTCGGATCACAGGGACTACGTGCAGATCTGCGGGGGATATGGAGCCATCGCCGCACTCCGCGCAAACGGCCAGGCAGTGGCATGGGGCTTTTTTTCGAACGGAGGCGTGATGGAACCAGGCCAGGACCTGGTAACCGATATCGTCCAGCTCATAAGCAGCGCCGGTGCATTCGTTGCCTTGCGCGATAACAATGGTTCACGCAGCCTGATGGCGTGGGGGAGCGACGATGGGGGTGCCAAGCTGCCAGCGGATATCGCCAACCTCACCAATGTGAGGAGCCTGCTCGCCAGCACAGCGAACTCGTTCTGTATCCGGCTGGACACAGGGCATATCAGGGCATGGCCATACCATCTCTTGTCAGGCATGGTGCCGGACGATATTGCCGACATGACGAATATCGAGTCGGTCAGCGGTACGACGGGGGCGTTCTGCGCGTTGCTGAGCACCGGCAAGGTGCGAGCCTGGGGCTATGAGGAAGATGGGGGAAAACTCACAGCCGAGGCCGCCGGCAAGTCGAACATCATCCAGGTCATTCCCAATATCGCGGCGTTCGCCGCGCTGTGCAGCGACGGAACGGTGATCGCCTGGGGCAATGAGATCTCCGGCGGCGACACCAGCGCTGTCGTCGATCAACTGGTCGATGTGCGGGCGGTGTATGGCAACGCCCTTGGCTTCACTGCCTTGACTGCGGACGGTCGGGTAGTGACCTGGGGCGTGCCGGGGGGTGGTGGCGACAGCAGTGCGGTCCAGCATCTGCTCAATGGCAAGGTCACTTACAGTCGCCTGCTCTCCACTGCCGAAGCCGAGGCCGTTGCACAAGGCATTGATGTGGCCTCCGTCCGCACCTGAGCCCTCCGGCAACGGTGTCATTGCCCAAGGCCCCGACCGGCTGGAAACCGCCGTTCGGGGCCTGTTCGTAATGGCGAGGGTGGACCCTGTGGGAGCTGGCGTTGCCAGCTCCCACAGGGTTTTGTGTTGTTCCGCCCATCTCCAGACAACATCCGTCAGTCTGCTTTTCCCTGATGTACAATGCGCGCCACCGTGAATTTGCCCAAAGGTGCGCCATGCAGCCCTTCGCTATTGCTCCCTCGATCCTTTCCGCCGACTTCGCCCGCCTGGGGCCGGACGTGGATGCCGTGCTCGCTGCCGGCGCCGATATCGTCCACTTCGACGTGATGGACAACCATTA
>DQAA01000620.1:6781-7956 GCA_003523465.1 Pseudomonas sp. | reverse complement strand
CCGATCGACGTGCACCTGATGGTCAGCCCGGTCGACCGCATCATCGGCGACTTCATCGAAGCCGGCGCCACCTACATCACCTTCCACCCGGATGCCACGCTGCACGTGGACCGCTCGCTGCAACTGATCCGCGACGGCGGCTGCAAGGCCGGCCTGGTGTTCAACCCGGCTGCTGGCCTGGATGCACTGAAGTACGTGATGGACAAGGTCGACATGATCCTGCTGATGAGCGTCAACCCAGGCTTCGGCGGGCAGAAGTTCATTCCCGGTACCCTCGACAAGCTGCGCGAGGCCCGCGCCCTGATCGACGCCAGCGGCCGTGATATCCGCCTGGAAATCGATGGTGGGGTGAACGTCAACAATATCCGCGAGATCGCCGCCGCTGGCGCCGATACCTTCGTCGCCGGTTCGGCGATCTTCAACTCCCCGGACTACAAGGCCGTGATCGACCAGATGCGCGCCGAACTGGCCCTGGCACGCCCATGAGCGGATTCGAGCAGCTGTTCCCGCAGCGCCTGCCACGCCTGGTGATGTTCGACCTGGACGGCACCCTGATCGACTCCGTCCCGGACCTGGCGGCGGCGGTGGACCACATGCTGCTCGAAATGGATCGCCTGCCTGCTGGTGTCGCCGCGGTGCGCCAGTGGGTCGGCAATGGTGCCCCGGTGCTGGTGCGCCGGGCCCTGGCTGGCAATATCGAGCATTCGTCGGTGGACGACCGGGAAGCCGAGCATGGCCTGGACATCTTNNTCTTCATGCGCGCCTATGCCGAGAGCCATGACCTGACCGTGATCTACCCCGGCGTGCGCGATACCCTGCGCTGGCTGCAGGAGCAGGGCGTGGAAATGGCCCTGATCACCAACAAGCCGGAGCGCTTCGTCGGTCCGCTGCTGGACCAGATGCAGATCGGCCCGTATTTCCGCTGGATCATCGGCGGCGACACCTTGCCGCAGAAGAAGCCGGACCCGGCAGCGCTGCTGCATGTGATGCAGATGGCCGGCGTGCAGCCGGAGGAGGCGTTGTTCGTCGGCGACTCGCGCAGCGATGTACAGGCGGCCAAGGCGGCGGGAGTGAAGTGCGTGGGCCTGACCTACGGCTACAACCACGGCCGGCCGATCAGCGAGGAATCCCCGGCGCTGGTGATCGACGACCTGCGCGCCTTGCTCCCGGTTGCT
>DQAA01000620.1:0-6713 GCA_003523465.1 Pseudomonas sp. | reverse complement strand
GCCCGTTGGCGTTGGCGCGCCTGACTTCTTTCCGGCCGGCTCCGATCCGGCACGTTTGCCATTTGTTCTCTCTTGCCCTACTGCCACGAGGCAATCATGACCCGCGAAGAATTCCTGCGCCTGGCCGCTGAAGGCTACAACCGCATCCCCCTGGCCTGTGAAACCCTGGCCGACTTCGACACGCCGCTGTCGATCTACCTGAAACTGGCTGACCAGCCCAACTCCTACCTGCTCGAATCGGTGCAGGGCGGTGAGAAGTGGGGGCGTTACTCGATCATCGGCCTGCCATGCCGCACCGTGCTGCGGGTGCATGACCATCAGGTGCGCATCACCGTCGACGGCGTCGAGACCGAGTGCCATGACGTGGAAGACCCGCTGGCCTTCGTCGAGGATTTCAAGGAGCGCTACAAGGTGCCGACCATCGCCGGTCTGCCGCGCTTCAACGGTGGCCTGGTCGGCTACTTCGGCTATGACTGCGTGCGTTACGTCGAGAAACGCCTGGGCAAGTGCCCGAACCCGGATCCGCTGGGCGTGCCGGACATCCTGCTGATGGTCTCGGATGCGGTGGTGGTGTTCGACAACCTCGCCGGCAAGATGCACGCCATCGTCCTCGCTGACCCGGCGCAGGAAAACGCCTACGAGCAAGGCCAGGCACGTCTGCAGGATCTGCTGGAGCAACTGCGCCAGCCGATCACCCCGCGTCGTGGCCTGGACTTCACCGGCCTGCAGGCTGCCGAGCCAGCCTTCCGCTCCAGCTTCACCCAGGCGGATTACGAGCGCGCGGTGGACACCATCAAGGAATACATCCTCGCCGGCGACTGCATGCAGGTCGTGCCGTCGCAGCGTATGTCCATCGACTTCAAGGCTGCGCCGATCGACCTGTATCGCGCGTTGCGCTGTTTCAACCCGACGCCGTACATGTACTTCTTCAACTTCGGTGACTTCCACGTGGTGGGCAGTTCGCCAGAAGTGCTGGTGCGGGTCGAGGACAACCTGGTCACCGTGCGGCCGATCGCCGGTACCCGTCCCCGTGGTGCTACCGAGGAAGCCGACCGGGCTTTGGAAGAGGACCTGCTGTCGGACGAGAAAGAGATCGCCGAGCACCTGATGCTGATCGACCTGGGTCGCAACGACACTGGCCGGGTTTCGGAAGTGGGTTCGGTGAAGCTGACCGAGAAAATGGTCATCGAGCGTTATTCCAACGTCATGCACATCGTTTCCAACGTCACCGGCCAGCTCAAGAGCGGCCTGACCGCGATGGACGCCCTGCGCGCCATCTTGCCGGCGGGTACCTTGTCGGGTGCACCGAAGATCCGTGCGATGGAAATCATCGACGAGCTGGAGCCGGTCAAGCGTGGGGTGTATGGCGGGGCGGTGGGTTACTTTGCCTGGAACGGCAACATGGACACCGCGATCGCCATCCGCACTGCGGTGATCAAGGACGGCGAACTGCATGTGCAGGCCGGTGGCGGCATCGTCGCCGACTCGGTGCCGGCGCTGGAATGGGAAGAAACCATCAACAAGCGTCGCGCGATGTTCCGGGCGGTGGCGCTGGCTGAGCAGACCCCTCATAAATAAGCGCTGGCCCTAATCGCTGGCAAGCAANNGCCAGCGATGAGGCCATCAGCAACAACATGGCCTCGTCAGCTTAGAACTCCAGGCTCAAGGCCAGATTGACTCCCTGCTGGGTCAGCTCGTCACTGGTGACCCGGTTGTAGCTCCCGCGCAATGCCAGTCCCGGCGCCAGCTCATGGCTTACCCCCACACTCACCCGCGTCAGGCTGCTATGCGGCGTATACCCAGTCAGGGTGAACTCATTCCCCGGCAGGCTGTTGAGATGCAGGGTCAGGTCCTGCCGGTCATCCTCGAACTCGTGCTCCTTGGCCACCTCGCCGAACGCAAGCGTCGCTGGCGTCACCTGGAATTTCCCCTGCAGACCCAGGCCCAGCCGCCGCGAATCACGCGTCTGGTCATCGAAGGTCAGTGCCGTGGCGCGTGAGCCTTCCTCGCTGTAGCCATCCACCCTGATCCGAGCGTAATCGGCGCTGACGAATGGCGACAGATGCCACGGGCTGCCCGGTTCCGCCAGGTCGAAGCCAAGACGTGCGGACGCGGCGACCAGGTCGCCATCGGTGTCGCCTTTCTCGCTGCGGTCGTTCGGCCCGAGGGCGAAGGTGCGCTGCAGGTCGTCATAGTCGAGCTTTCCGCCAGTCAGCGCGGCGTCGGCCCACCAACGGCCGTGGTTGAACTGGGCGAAGAGGGTGGCGAGGTAGCTGTTCATGCGGTAGTCGGAATCCTGCGGGCCGGCTTCCAGCTTCTGCCGGTAGAAGCCGCCGGCGATACCGACACGCCAGTTCTCGTCGAGACGATAGCTGCCGCCCACCGTCAGGCTGTAGCCGTGGCCGTCGGCACTAGCCGAGCCGCTCTGGCTGTCGAAATCCAGATTCTGGCCGCTGGTCGCGACAATCGCCTGCCATTGCCCGACGGCTTGCCAGTCGGCCTGCCACTGGTTGCGCAGTTCGCTTTGGTGGGCGTTCAGGGTGCCGTAGGCCATTTCCGGCAACAGGGTCAGTTCCCACGGTGCGGAGAGGATCGAATAGCCGTAGTCAGCGATCATCCGCTGGCCGGCGATGGTCGGGTGCACGGAGTCGTTGAACAGCAGCTTGCTGGCATCCGGATTGGTGCCGTTGGCGCCGTATACCGGGTTCTGCGTGCAGCCGTTGCCGCTGTAGCAGGTCTGCAGCAGGTTCTGGTCGCTGGCGAGACCGAACAGACTCGGCGAAGCGAGGGCTTCCTGGAACAGCAGGGGAATGTTCAGCGGGATGATTTCGGCATTGATCTGCGCAAGCTGGTTGACCAGTACCTGGTTGAAGTACGCACTGAGCTGCGAGCTGGCGCCTTGCAATGGCGTGCCGTTCAAGGCTGGGGTCAGGCCGAGGTCCGGCAGCAGCCAGACCATGATGTAGCGCGCCCCCGCCTGTTGCAGTGCCTGGGCGCTGGCGGCCAGTTGCGTGGCGGAGGTGGCTGCGGAGGCGGGCGAAGTCACCAGTCCCTGGAGGAAATCGTTGCCGCCGCCGGTGAGGTAGTACAGCGCATTGGGATCGGCCAGGCGTCCGCCGGCCAGGTAACCCGGGCGCTGGCGCAAGACTGTGCCGGCGCCGGGGTTGCCGGGCGGGATCACCACCAGCGATTCGCCGGTGATGGACTGGAAGATCTGGTCGGTGCGGTAACCCCCGGTCGCCCAGTTGTTGCCGTCCGGAATACCCAGGGCGGCGTTGACCGGCGAGGTCGAGGCGTTCAGGTCGCCGGGGGCGACACCCAGGTAGCCGCCGAGGATCATCGACGACACCGGGGCGAAGGTGCCGTCCGGGTTGCGGTTGGTGTAGCGCTGGCTTGATCCGGGGGTGGTCGGGTCGGGGAACTGCCCGGCGTCAGCGAGGCTGTCGCCGAAGACGATCATGGTGGAGTAGGGCGAGGGTGCCGCCATGGCGCTGGAGCAGGCAACGGCCAGCAAGCAGGCGGCGGATTGACGCAGATAACGGCTTTTTCTCATCGCAAGGGTCCTTTTGTCGTTGTTTTCTGGCATTGCGCCCGATGACGGTAGCAAATCCTGCGCTTCATGGCCTGCCGATATTGCGCGCATTGTTTCCGTAAGCTACTGTGCCGAAACGTATGAACGAGACCTACCCCGTGTTGATCGTCAGCAAACTCTTGATGCGCGTTATCAAGGCCCACGCCCGTTGGCGTTGGCGCGCCTGACTTTATCTCCTGCCGGTTCGCCGGCCCGTTACGTTTTGCCTTTCTGAAATGATTCCACATGCCTTCGCAACAGTTGGAAATGACTGATGCGGGTGGCACTGCTTGTCGGCAGGCGGGAAGGCAGCCCTTAAAAGTCAGTATTCAAGAGGTTGAACCCAGATGTTACTGATGATCGACAACTACGACTCCTTCACCTACAACGTCGTCCAGTACTTCGGTGAGCTGGGTGCAGAGGTCAAGGTCATTCGCAATGACGAACTGACCATCGAACAGATCGAAGCCCTGCAACCGGAACGCATCGTCGTCTCCCCCGGCCCTTGCACCCCGACCGAAGCGGGCGTGTCCATCGCTGCCATCCATCATTTCGCCGGCAAGCTGCCGATCCTTGGCGTGTGCCTGGGCCACCAGTCCATTGGCCAGGCCTTCGGCGGTGACGTGGTGCGCGCCCGCCAGGTGATGCACGGCAAGACCAGCCCGGTGGTTCACGAGAACAAGGGCGTATTCGCCGGCCTGAACAACCCGCTGACCGTGACCCGCTATCACTCGCTGGTGGTCAAGCGCGAAACCCTGCCGGATTGCCTGGAAATGACTGCCTGGACCGCCTTCGAGGACGGCTCCGTCGACGAAATCATGGGCCTGCGTCACAAGACCCTGAACATCGAAGGCGTACAGTTCCACCCCGAGTCGATCCTCACCGAGCAGGGCCACGCGCTGTTCGCCAACTTCCTCAAGCAGACCGGCGGCCGCCGTTAAGGACTGAGCATGGATATCAAGACTGCCCTGGGCCGGATCGTCGGCCACCTGGACCTGTCCACCGAGGAAATGCGCGACGTGATGCGCGAGATCATGACCGGCCAGTGCAGCGAGGCGCAGATCGGCGCCTTCCTGATGGGCATGCGCATGAAGAGCGAAAGCATCGACGAGATCACCGGTGCGGTGTCGGTCATGCGTGAGCTGGCGGACAAGGTCGAACTCAACACCCTCGACGGCGTGGTCGACATCGTCGGCACTGGCGGCGACGGTGCCAATATCTTCAACGTCTCCACCGGCTCGGCCTTCGTCGTCGCGGCCGCTGGCTGCACCGTGGCCAAGCACGGCAACCGCGCGGTGTCCGGCAAGAGCGGCAGCGCGGACCTGCTGGAAGCCGCCGGCATCTACCTGAACCTGACGCCGGTCCAGGTTGCCCGTTGCATCGACAGCGTTGGCATTGGCTTCATGTTCGCCCAGACCCACCACCGCGCCATGAAATACGCCGCCGGCCCGCGCCGCGACCTGGGTCTGCGGACCCTGTTCAACATGCTCGGCCCGCTTACGAATCCGGCTGGTGTGAAGCACCAGGTCGTTGGCGTGTTCACCCAGGCCCTGTGCCGTCCGCTGGCGGAAGTATTGCAGCGCCTGGGCAGCAAGCATGTGCTGGTGGTGCATTCGAAGGACGGCCTGGACGAGTTCAGTCTCGCGGCGCCGACCTTCGTCGCTGAACTGAAGAATGGCGAGATCACCGAGTACTGGGTCGAGCCGGAAGACCTCGGCATGAAGAGCCAGAGCCTGCATGGCCTGGCGGTCAGCGGTCCGGAAGAATCCCTGGCGCTGATCCGCGATGCCATCGGCCGGCGCAAGACCGAGAACGGCCAGAAGGCTGCCGAGATGATCGTTCTCAATGCGGGTGCCGCGCTGTACGCCGCGGATGTGGCGATGACACTCAAGCAAGGTGTCGAGCTGGCCCACGATGCGCTGCACACTGGTCTGGCTCGGGAAAAGATGGAAGAGCTGGGCGCCTTTACTGCGGTATTCAAGCTGGAGAATGAAGGATGAGTGTTCCGACGGTTCTGGAAAAGATCCTTGCCCGCAAGGTCGAGGAAGTTGCCGAGCGCAGCGCCCGGGTCAGCCTTGCCGAGCTGGAGCGCCTGGCAGCCGCCGCCGATGTGCCGCGTGGCTTCGCCAATGCCCTGATCGAGCAGGCCAGGCGCAAGCAGCCGGCAGTGATCGCCGAGATCAAGAAAGCGTCGCCGAGCAAGGGCGTGATCCGCGAGAACTTCGTTCCCGCAGAACTCGCGGTCAGCTATGAGAAAGGCGGGGCGACCTGCCTGTCGGTCCTCACCGATGTCGACTACTTCCAGGGGGCTGACCTATACCTGCAGCAGGCCCGCGCTGCCGTGCAACTGCCGGTGATCCGCAAGGACTTCATGATCGATCCGTACCAGATCGTCGAAGCTCGTGCCCTGGGCGCCGACTGCGTGCTGTTGATCGTCTCCGCCCTGGATGACGTGAAGATGGCCGAGTTGGCGGCCACCGCCAAGAGCGTCGGCCTAGACGTGCTGGTGGAAGTGCACGATGGCGACGAACTGGAGCGTGCACTGAAGACCCTCGATACGCCGTTGGTCGGGGTCAATAACCGCAACCTGCACACCTTCGAAGTCAGCCTGGAAACCACCCTCGACTTGCTGCCGCGCATCCCCCGTGATCGCCTGGCGATCACCGAGAGCGGCATCCTCAATCGTGCCGATGTCGAGCTGATGGAAATCAACGAGGTCTATTCTTTCCTCGTTGGCGAGGCGTTCATGCGCGCCGAGGAGCCGGGTGTGGAGCTGCAGCGCCTGTTCTTCCCCGGGGGCGTGCCCGACTGATCGATTCGAAGCCGGCGTTTGCCGGCTTTTTTATTTCAGGTGCGAGGCCGGGCGATTTGTGTTGCCTGGTCTGACGCTATCGCTGGCAAGCCAGCTCCCACAGGTTCTGTGGTCTGCCACAAGATTTGTGTTCGACGCGAACCCTGTGGGAGCTGGCTTGNNCTTGCCAGCGATGAGGCCATCAGTACCAGCCAAGGGTTAAAGGAAAGAACCATATGAGCGAACAACCCGTAGCCGTAACCGTCGAAGCCGGCCTGCACGCCGAGCAGGATCTGCTGGCGGCCGTATGCAAGGGCGAAAAGGAACATGGTCTGCTGTTCTGGCGCCCCA
>DQAA01000619.1 GCA_003523465.1 Pseudomonas sp. | reverse complement strand
TCGCCTTCGCCCTGGGCGATATCGTCGAGCATCGCCACCATCTGCCGCAGCGGACGGGCGATGCCGTGGGCCAGCAGCCAGATCACCAGCAGGCCGAGGGCGGCGATGGCCAGGCCGACCAGGGTCATGCCGGTAATGTCGGTGCGACGCTGTTCGCTCAGTTCGTTCTGCATCTTTTCCGCATCGGCCATTACCGCGCTCAGCGGCAGGTCGATCAGCAGAGTCCAGCGCTGGGCGGTCTCGCCGATCTGGAAGGGCAGGAACAGGCGGATCTGGCCGTTTTCCCGGTCGATCTCATAACGCAGGGTGTCGCCGCTGAGCTTGGCCAGGCCGGCGGCCTCGGCGGCGGGCAGCACGTCGCTGGCCTTCTCGCCGAACTTGTTTTCGTCCTTTGTATACGCGACCAGGCGCCCGTTGTTGGCGATCAGCGCCAGCTCGCCGGCACCGCTGTACAGCTGGGCGTCGGCAGCCTTGAGCAGGTCCTGGATGAAGTTCACCGACAGGTCGGCACCGACGATGCCCTGGAATTGCCCGTCGATCAGGATTGGCTGGATAAAGGAGGCGAGCATGACCATCTTGTCGCCAACCTTGTATGGCGCCGGGTCGATGGTGCAGGCGCGCTTGCTTTCCTTCGAGCACAGGTAGTACTCGCTGGCGCGAACGCCGGTGGAGAGCAGGGTGTCGTTGCTCAGGTCGACCAGCTTTTCCAGGCCCAGGGTGCCGTCGGTATTGCGATACCACCAAGGCTGGAAGCGGCCGTTGGCCGGGTCGATGCCTTCGACCGCAGTACCGACGTAGCCGGCATCGTTGCGGTCGACGCCGTTTGGCTCCCAGGCGATATAGGTGCCCAGCAGCAGAGGGTTATCCACAAGGGTCTGCTTGAGCAGACCGATCAACTGCGCGCGGTCGACGCTCAGGCGCGGATTGCCGGCCTCGTCCTTCATGCCGATCTGCGCGTTGGTAGTGGCGATGCCCCGGGCGATCAGCAGCGGCGCTTCGAGGCGACGCAGGATCTGGCTGGCCTGGGTCTGCGCCAGGGAGGTCAGGCGTTGCTCGATCACTGCATCGAACTGCTCCTGGGTGCGCTTCTCCACCAGGTCCTGGGTTCGGGCCCCGGAAATCACCGCGTACAGCACCAGGGCCGCGACGATACTCAACACGATAGCGCCCGCGAGGGCGGCAACGGAAAACTGGATCGACTTGAACTTCATAGGGGCTCCGGGAGCAGAGAAAGTCGCCTTGCCCCGGTGTTATCGGCTTGAAACGACTAAATCATGAGCCGGTCGAATAGAAATCTTTGCTCGCGGTCATAGCGCGATCCTGCGTGCGGCCCTACGATACGCCCCACGTCAAAAGGGAGTTTTTTCATGCGTAAACAGGTTGTTGTCGGTGCCCTGGGGGCAGCGATCCTGCTGGCAGGCTGCCAGGCCGTGAACACCACCAGCGGTGGCGCGGTCGGTGTCGAGCGCAAGCAGTACATGTTCAGCATGCTGTCCACCGATCAGGTCAACCAGATGTATGCCCAGTCCTACCAGCAGACGGTGGGCGAGGCGTCCGGCAAGGGTGAGCTGGACAAGACCAGTGTGACCGCCAAGCGCGTCCAGGCCATCGCTGATCGCCTGATCGTCCAGGCCCCGAAGTTCCGCCCGGATGCGGCGCAGTGGAATTGGGAGGTCAACCTGATCAAGAGCGACGAACTCAACGCCAACTGCGGTCCTGGCGGCAAGATCATTTTCTACAGCGGGCTGATCGACAAACTGAAGCTGACCGACGATGAAATCGCCGCGGTGATGGGCCATGAAATCGCCCACGCCCTGCGCGAGCACGGCCGTGAAGCGATGTCCAAGGCCTACGGTATCGAGATGGCCCGGGCTGGCGCTGGCGCCTTCCTCGGCCTGGGTGAAGACAGCCTGAAGCTGGCTGACACCGTTGTGCAGTACGGCATGACCCTGCCCAACAGCCGTGGCAACGAGAACGAAGCCGACCTGATCGGCCTGGAACTCTCGGCCCGTGCCGGCTACAACCCGAACGCCGCGATCACCTTGTGGCAGAAGATGGCTCAGGCTGCGGGTGGCAATGCGCCGCCTGAATTCATGAGCACTCACCCGGCCTCGGATAGCCGGATCGCCTCGTTGCAGGCGGCGATTCCGAAGGTGATGCCGCTGTACGAACAGGCGAAAAAGTAAATCTCCAGCCTGCTCGGACCCTGTGGGAGCTGGCAAGCCAGCTTCCACAGGGTTTTGTGTAGCCTGTCAGACCGCGTCAGCCTATCCAGCCGCTCGCCGACATCGCCGAGTACACCGCAATCACCGCCAGCACCACGAACGCACTCGCCGCCAGGCGACGGATCAGGGTCAGCGGCAGTTTCTCCGCAGCGAAATTCCCCGCCAGCACCACCGGCACGTTGGCAATCAGCATGCCCAGCGTGGTCCCGATAATCACCATGATCAGATGTGGATACTGCGCCGCCAGCATCACCGTGGCGACCTGGGTCTTGTCGCCGATTTCGGCGAGGAAGAACGCGATCAGGGTGGTCAGGAACGGCCCGTAGCGCTTGGCGGTGCTGCCTTCGTCATCGTCCATCTTGTCCGGGATCAGCGTCCACGCGGCGGTGGCGAGGAAGCTCGCGGCCAGGATCCAGTGCAGGGTGACATTGCTGAAGAAGCTTCCAACCCAGGCCCCGACGGCACCGGCAGCAGCATGGTTGGCGAGGGTCGCGGCGACGATGCCGGCGATGATCGGCCACGGCTTGCGAAAGCGCGCAGCGAGAATGAGAGCGAGCAGTTGCGTCTTGTCGCCGATTTCAGCGAGAGCAACGATTCCGGTGGGGACGAGCAGCGATTCCAACATCAGGATTCCTACGGGGGCGGGTCGACACGGCTATGACACGTACGACCTCCCCGCCCCGGGTAAGGTGTGCGTGTCATAGGTCTTGTCAAACCCTGGATCCGTCTGATGCGGACCGTGGGTCGTGCGCGCCATGGTCTGTGGACCAAGTATGTTGACGTCGCACCATGCGAGCAGGGCGCTCGCGGGAGACTACTCCCCTAGGACGGAGCGGATTCTGCCTACCCGGATTCGTTTGCGCAAGCGCTGATTTTCAGCCGCGCAGCGCCCGGTAGATCTTGAATCCGTCGGCCTGGGCGCGGGTTTCGCAGTTGCCCAGGGCACCTTCGATCAGCGGCTGGTAGCGCAGGAAGCTGTTCGCCACCAAGCGCATTTCCCCGCCTTTTCGCAGATGTTCGGCCGATTTTTTCAGCAGGTTCTCCGATGCCTGGTAATTGGTGTGCACCCCGGTGTGGAACGGCGGATTGCTCAGGATCACATCCAGTTCACGAGGCGCGGCGTCGATGCCGTCGCCGCTGATTACCTCACCTTCCAGGCCGTTGGCGGCCAGGGTCAGGCGACTGCTGGCGACGGCGAAGGCATCGACATCGAGCAGGGTCACCCGGCTCTGTGGATAACGTCGCTTGATGGTCGCGCCGAGCACCCCGGCACCGCAGCCGAAATCGAGCACATGCCCGGACGGCAAACCGTCCAGGTGCTCCAGCAGCAGGGCGCTGCCACGGTCCAGGCGGCCATGGCTGAAGACCCCCGGCAGGCTGACGATCTGCAGCGGGCCATCGCTCAGCGGCAGCTCGAAACGCAGG
>DQAA01000430.1:1666-4288 GCA_003523465.1 Pseudomonas sp. | reverse complement strand
GGCCGTGGCAGGCTGGCCGCCAGGCGAGCCAGGGCCGGACCGCTTTCGCCCGGTTCCAGGGCGAGCATGGGTGATCCGTGGGAAATGAACAGGCTGGGAAGCATCGCGAACGTCCTGAGGGTTATGATGGCCACCATCTTCAGGCAGATCATTGATCTAATTCCAATATAAGTTTTCGCAGTATTTGATCGAATTATTCGAGGTCATCATGCAGGCGGATTTTTGGCACAAGCGCTGGGAGCGCAATCAGATCGGATTCCATCAGGAACAGGTCAATCCCTATCTGGTCCGGTATTGGCCGACTCTGGGTATCGATGCCGGCAGCCGGGTGTTGGTGCCGCTGTGCGGCAAGAGCCTGGATCTGGCCTGGCTGGCGGGGCAGGGCCTGCGAGTGTTGGGCGTGGAGCTGTCGCAGCGGGCCGTGGAGGACTTTTTTGCCGAACAGCAACTGCAACCCGAGCGTTACGAGCACGGCGCCTTTACCTGCTATCGCAGTGAGGGCGTGGAGATCTGGTGCGGTGATTTCTTTCAGCTGACCGCCGAGGACGTAGCCGACTGTGTCGGCCTATATGACCGTGCTGCGCTGATCGCCTTGCCGCCGGAGATGCGCCAGCGCTATGTCGCGCACCTGGGCGCGATCCTGCCCAAGGGGTGTCGTGGGGTGCTGGTGACCATGGACTATGACCAATCGCAACTGGACGGTCCGCCGTTCTCGGTGCCGGACGCGGAAGTCCAGGCATTGTTTGCCGGGCGTTGGAGAGTGAGCGAGGAGGCGGTGCAGGACATTCTCGGCGAGAGCTGGAAATTCGTGCAGGCCGGCGTCGATCGTCTGTTGGAGCGCGTCTACGTGCTGCGTAGCTGAATAAAACACACGACATGAANNGAAACGAAAAAGCCCGCCGAAGCGGGCTTTTTCATGGTGGCGGGTTAACCGCGGCGGCGCAGCGCTTCGATGCGCTCTTCCAGCGGCGGGTGGCTCATCAGCAAGCCGGCCAGGCCCTGCTTCAGGCCGCCGTTGATGCCGAAGGCGCTCAGGCTGCCAGGCATCTGGACTGGCACGCCCTGTTCCGAGCGCAGGCGCTGCAGGGCGCTGATCATCGCCCCGGTACCGGCCAGACGGGCGCCGGCGTCGTCGGCACGGTACTCGCGTTTGCGCGAGAACCACATGACGATGATGCTGGCGAGAATGCCCAGGATCAGCTCGGCGACGATGGTCGCGATGTAGTAGGCCATGCCCTGGCCTTCTTCGTTCTTGAAGATCACCTTGTCGACGAAGTTGCCGATGATCCGGGCAAAGAACATGACGAAGGTGTTCACCACGCCCTGGACCAGTGCCATGGTGACCATGTCGCCGTTGGCGACGTGGCCGATCTCGTGGGCGAGCACCGCACGCACCTCGTCATACGAGAAGCGTTCCAGCATGCCCTGGCTCACCGCGACCAGTGCGTCGTTACGGTTCCAGCCGGTGGCGAAGGCGTTGGCCTCATAGGCCGGGAAAATACCCACCTCCGGTGTCCTGATACCGGCTTCGCGGGACAGCTCCTCGACGGTCTGCAGCAGCCATTGCTCGTGACGGGTGCGCGGCTGGCTGATGATCTGGGTGCCGGTGCTCATCTTCGCCATCCATTTGGAAATGAACAGCGAGATCAGCGAGCCGGCGAAGCCGAACACGGCACAGAACACCAGCAGGGAGTCGAGTTTGAGGTCAACTCCGTTCGCCGCCATGATCCCGTTGAAGCCAAGCAGGTTCAGGGTGATGCTGGCAACCAGCACGACCGCGAGGTTGGTGGCTACGAACAGCAAAATGCGCATCATGGTTGTTACGTTCTCCTGGCGGATGGATATGTAGCGTATGCGGCTATATAAGGTGCGCGCCTTGGCGATTCAACCGAGCGACTATTTCAAACTGTGTACGCGTCTGACAGACAGGCACGTCAGTCCAGCCCGCGGCGCAGAGCCGCGGGCGGAAAAATCTGACGAGAGGAGTGTCGATACCTGTGTCTTTTCCTACACAGGTATGACTGTAGGTTATTGCCGGTAGGACTTCAGGAAATTTCCGATGCGGCCGATGGCCTGCTCAAGATCGTCGACCCGTGGCAGGGTCACGACGCGGAAGTGGTCCGGGTTCGGCCAGTTGAAGGCGGTACCCTGAACCACCAGCAGTTTTTCCGAGAGCAGCAGGTCAAGGACGAACTTCTCGTCGTTGAAGATCGGGCAGACTTTCGGGTCGATCCGCGGGAAGGCATACAGCGCGCCCATCGGCTTCACGCAACTGACGCCGGGAATGTCGTTGAGCAGTTCCCAGGTGCGGTTGCGCTGTTCCAGCAGGCGGCCTGGCGGCAGGACCAGGTCGTTGATGCTCTGGTAGCCACCCAGGGCGGTCTGGATCGCGTGCTGCGACGGCACGTTGGCGCACAAGCGCATGTTGGCGAGGATATCGAGGCCTTCGATGTAGCTCTGGGCGTGATGCTTGGGCCCGGAGATGATCAGCCAGCCGGAGCGGAAACCGGCGACCCGGTAGGACTTGGACAGGCCGTTGAAGGTCAGGCAGAGCAGGTCTGGTGCCAGCGAGGCGGTGCTGACGTGCACGGCTTCGTCGTAGAGGATCTTGTCGTAGATCTC
>DQAA01000430.1:0-1633 GCA_003523465.1 Pseudomonas sp. | reverse complement strand
GGGTTGTTCGGGTTGATGATCACCAGGGCCTTGGTGTTCGGGGTGATTTTGGCCTTGATGTCTTCCAGGTCGGGGAACCAGTCGGCGCCCTCATCGCACAGGTAGTGCACCGGGCGACCGCCGGCCAGGCTCACTGCGGCGGTCCACAGCGGGTAGTCCGGGGCCGGGATCAGCACTTCGTCGCCGTTGTTGAGCAGGGCCTGCATCGACATGACGATCAGTTCGGATACGCCGTTGCCGAGGTAGATGTCCTCGATCCCGACGCCTTCGATCTGCTTCTGCTGGCAGTACTGCATGACCGCCTTGCGCGCGCTGAACAGGCCCTTGGAGTCGCTGTAGCCCTGTGCGGTAGGCAGGTTGCGGATCACGTCCTGGAGGATTTCTTCCGGCGCTTCGAAACCAAAGGGCGCCGGGTTGCCGATGTTCAGCTTGAGGATGCGATGGCCTTCCTCCTCCAGGCGTTTGGCGTGCTTGAGCACCGGGCCGCGGATGTCGTAGCAGACATTGGCGAGCTTGTTCGATTTGCTGACCTGCATGATGTGATCCCGATTGGAAAAGATCGCCGCTGACCGCGCCGTGAAAAGGTTTGAAATGCGGGTAATCCGGGTGCCAGACTGATGTCTGAATTGAGGCGCAATAATACGTCTCGCCCGTGCCGACGAAAAGAAGCAGCACGGGCTTTTTGATTTGCCGAGGCCTGCCCATGGAAAAGATTGAGAAAACCCTTGAAGAATGGCGCGCGATGCTCGACCCCGCGCAATATCAGGTGTGCCGCCTGAAGGGCACCGAACGCCCGTTCAGCGGAAAGTACAACTCGACCAGGACCGATGGCGTTTATCACTGCATCTGCTGCCAGGCGCCGCTGTTCGATTCCCGCGCCAAGTTCGATTCGGGCTGCGGCTGGCCGAGCTTCTACGAGCCGATCGAAGGCAGCGCGATGATCGAGATTCGCGACACCTCCCACGGCATGATCCGCACCGAAGTCACCTGTGCCCAATGCGACGCCCATCTGGGTCATGTCTTCCCCGACGGTCCGCCACCGACCGGCCTGCGCTACTGCATCAACTCCGTCTGTCTGGAACTGGAACCGCGCTGATCGGCGCTTTCTCACTGAAAAGGAGCGGCACCCATGGCTTTGCTGGAAATTCCCTGCACCACCATCAAGGGCGAACAGAAGACCCTGGCGGACTTTCCGGCCAAGGCCGTGCTGATCGTCAACACCGCCAGCCAGTGTGGCTTCACTCCACAGTACAAGGGGCTGGAAGCGCTCTGGCAGCAGTACCGCGACCGTGGCCTGGTGGTTCTCGGGTTCCCCTGCAACCAGTTCGGCAAGCAGGAGCCGGGAGATGAAAATGCCATTTCGCAGTTCTGCGAGCTGAATTTCGGCGTCAGCTTTCCGCTGTTTCGCAAAATCGACGTCAACGGTGCCGGCGCTCACCCGCTGTTCGTCGAATTGAAGAAGCGCGCCCCCGGCCTGCTCGGTTCCCAGGGGATCAAATGGAACTTCACCAAGTTCCTGCTCGATCCACAGACCGGCAGCGTCACCCGCTATGCCCCCACCACCAAGCCGGATGCGCTGAGCGCCAATATCGAAGCATTGCTCAAGTGATCTGCCGCGGAGCCCAATGGTCGA
>DQAA01000231.1 GCA_003523465.1 Pseudomonas sp. | reverse complement strand
GAGGGATTGGTCCTTGTAGCCGCGCACCGACGACAACCCGCCCAGGCTCAGGCGCTGCGGGCTGTACAGCGGGTCTTCACTGCGCTGGCCGGTGGCCAGGCTGCTGAAGCTGAAGTTTTCTTGCCACAGGCTGAAGGGCTGCAGGTAGCTGAGGGTCAGGCTGTACTTGCGATAGCGGGCGTCAGGATCGCCGGGGTTCTGCTGGCGGTTGGCCTGGGCGTCGAAGGCGCCGGTGCCCTGCTGCAGGCCGATGTCCAGGTTGACGAAAGCGCTGCCGACGCGACGGCCGTGGTTGATGCCGAACTGCGCTTCGCTCAGGCGGTTGCTGCTGTTCTCCAGCCGGCTGTCTTCGATGTAGTTGTTCGAGCGCAGGTAGGCGAGGCCTGCGTTGAGCGCGGTCTTCGACAGGCTGTCGCGGTGGATCACCCGCTCGGCGCGCAGCTGATGGTTCTGCGTGTCGCCGGTCTGCTTGAAGGTGAACGTGTTGGCTTCGGCCTGGGAACGATAGGCGCTCTGGCTGAACGAGTAGCTGAAATTCCACCAGCCCCAGGGCAGGTTGTAGAAGAGCATTTCGTTATGCGAAGTACGCTGGTGATCGCTGACCGCGTCACGGCCGCCGCGCAGCATCAGCTGGTCGGCCAGGCCCAGCGGGCTGTCCCATTCCAGGCCGTAGCCCCATTGCTGTTCGCCGGTGGCGCGCTGACCGTCGTTGTTGCGCGAGAGGCTGGCGCGCCAGGGTTTCGCCGGCGAATTGCCAACCTCGACGACACTGCCGCCCACACTGGCGCCGGGGACCAGTTCCATCTTCGCCTGGTTGGACGGCAGACGATTGAGCTGGTCAACCATCTGCTCGATATCGCGCAGGTTCAGCCGTTCGCCTACGGTCCCGGGAAAGGTCATTGCCAGTTCCCGTTGCGACAGGCCGCTGTCGCCACCGCTCTTGAGCCCCTCCAGGCGCCCTTCCACGACCTGGATTTCCAGATGGCGGGTGCTCAGGTCCTGCTGCGGCAGGTAGGCACGGCTGGTGACAAAACCACGGGCCAGGTAGTGGTCGGTGATGACCTTGAGCAAGGCATTGAGCTGTTCGACGCCCAGGCACTGGCCGAGCCAGGGTTTTACAAGCCTGTCGCGATCGGTTGGCGAAAGCTGGTCGGCTCCCTTGATCTCGATCGTATCAACTGGGAAGCAGCGGGCATCAGGTGCAGTGGGAGCAATCGGTTGCGGGGCCTGCTGGCCGGGAAGGTCGCGCAGCTCTTCGAGGCGGCGTTGCTGTTCGAGCAGCAGGCGATCCTGACGGTCGCGAATCAGGTCCTGTTCGCCTGGCGTCGCCGCGAATGCCGGTACAGCCGTACCAAGGCCGAGCGCCAAAAGACACAACCTCATCACGAGGTGATGGAAGTGCATGAGCTGGAATCCCTGTCCAATATCACCGTGCCATCATTGGCGTGGCGATCTTAGATAGGAGGGATATTGCCGTCAAGTCAAGGTCTGCTCTCGGGACGGCTCGCACCTCCGGATTTCGTGGACTCAATCGCGCACTTGAAAATCCCGGAGGCTACCGGCTTCAGGCAGTTTTCCGCGCAACGAAAAAAGGCCCCGAAGGGCCTTTTTTCTTTCACTCCAGAGCAACCATTGAATCACTCTGAAGCGCCATATTTGGAGCGGGAAACGAGATTCGCATCCGGCGCCTAGGCGACTGAAAAATATAGCTTTCTTTGAATTCCCACGCGGGGCGTAGCCTCAATTGTGTACTTATTCAGACGGCATGGGAACACCAGCGACGACCATGGTCATGAGGGAAAGTGGTTTCGAGGGTGCTTCTCACGACGAACGCCTTTCTCCTCATGCAATCGCCCATCCCGGCTGCCAACGGCCCTCCCTAGGGTCCTAATGCACACCAGCACAGAACACCTTGATCGCCTCGCAGGCTTCGCGCAGCGAGTCCTCATCCAATGCGTAGGCAATGCGCAAATAACCCGGTACGCCGAACGCGCTACCCTGCACCACCGCTACGTTGGCCTCTTCCAGCAAGCCCCTGGCAACAGCCTCGTCATCCACCAATTCCAGACCAGCCGCCGAACGCTTGCCGAGCAAGTCGCTGCAGTCGGCGAAGGCATAGAAGGCCCCGCCCGGACTCTCGCAACGAAGCCCGGGGGCCTGGTTCAGCATTGCCACCATGATGTCGCGGCGGCGCTGGAACACTTCCCGGCTCTGCCTGATGAAGTCCTTGGGCCCGTCCAGCGCTGCGATCGCGGCATGCTGGGAGATCGAACAGGCACCGGAGGTCTGTTGCCCCTGGAGCTTTTCCATGGCCTCGAGCAGCCAGCGCGGCCCGGTGGCGAAGCCGATGCGCCAACCGGTCATGGCGTAGGCCTTGGACACGCCGTTCATGGTCAGCGTGCGGGCGGCCAGCCGCGGTTCGACCTGGGCCAGGGTCACGAACTCACGGCCATCGAAGATCAGGTGCTCGTAGATATCGTCAGCCAGCACCAGTACCTGGGGATGGGCCAGAAGCACCTCGGCCAGCGCCTGCAGCTCACTGCGTTCGTACACCGCGCCCGTCGGGTTGGAAGGTGAGTTGAGAACCAGCCAACGGGTCTGCGGCCCGATCGCCGAGGACAACGCGTCCGCTGTCAGCTTGAAGCCACTGTCGGCAGCGCAGGGCACGATGCGTGCGACGCCGCCACACAGCTCGACCATTTCCGGATAACTGACCCAGCAAGGCGCCGGCACGATGACCTCGTCACCTT
>DQAA01000230.1:4271-4422 GCA_003523465.1 Pseudomonas sp. | reverse complement strand
GCGGCGCTGGACCGGGTCGGGCAGGCGCAGTACCGCCAGCAGCGCAACGAAGGCCAGCAGCAGGTGCAGATAGAAGCTGCCCGGCGTCAGGCTCGGGCCTTGCAGCAGGAACAGGCTGGTGACCGCGGCACCGAGACCGAAGCCCAGTGAC
>DQAA01000230.1:841-4207 GCA_003523465.1 Pseudomonas sp. | reverse complement strand
AAGGTGCGGGCGAAGGCCAGTTGGGTCAGGCCCGGGGCCAACAGCATCAACAGGGTTGCCAGCATCGACAGGCACAGCGCCGCGACGATCAGGCGCTTGTGCCCGATCCGGTCAGCCAGGCCGCCCAGCAGCAACAGCACCGGCAGCACGCCGAGCACATAACCGGAAAAGGCCACTGCCGTCGCCGCCGCGCCCTGGCCCGAGAGCGCCGCATAAGCGGTGTAGAGGGGGGCCTGGAGGTTGACGGCGAAGGTCACCAGGCAAAGGGCGAAGGCCAGTGTGGTGGGGGCGTGGCGGCTGATCATGAATGACTCCTTGAATGACCAGCCGATTCTGCAAAGCCCCAGAGGAAGGAGAAAGGCACAGGCAGTGGCCTTTTATGATTAACTGTTTGGCCAAAACGACCGAACACTCGCGCCATGAAACTGAATCTCGACCGGCAATTGCCTGCTCCCCTGGTGCAACAACTCGCCGATGGCCTGCGGGACTGGATCGTCAACCAGCGGCTGCGGCCCGGCACGCGTCTGCCATCGATCCGCCAGGTGGTGCGCGAGCAGGGCGTCAGCCAGTCCTGCGCCATCGAAGCCTACGACCGTCTGGTGTCCCTTGGCTGGCTGGAGGCTCGTCACGGTGTAGGTTTCTTCGTTGCCGAGCGTCGGGGGGAGGCGCCTTTTGCCGAGGAGCCGGCCTGGGGCGAAGGCGCCGAGGGTCACTGGCGGCTGTTCAGTGACGAACAGGAAGACCTGTTGCGTCTTGGTTGCGGCTGGTTGCCGGGCAACTGGCGGCAGAGCGAGGAAATCGCCCTGGCTATCCGCCAGGTCAGTCGCGGCGCCGAGCAGGATCTGTTCGGCTACGGCCCGCCGTTGGGCTTGACCGCCCTGCGCCAGCAGGTACGCAAGCGCCTGGCATTGCTGGGTATCCAGGTGCAGCCGGAGCAGGTCCTCGCCACCCAGGGCGCCAGCCAGGCCCTCGATCTGCTGGTGCGCACCTTGCTCAGGCCTGGCGACACGGTGCTGGTGGAAAGCCCCGGCTACTACAACCTTTACAATCTGCTGCGCCTGCATGGCGTGCGCATGCTGGAGGTACCGCGTACGCCCGACGGGCCGGACCTGGAGGTGATGGCTGCACTGTTGCGCGAGCACCGCCCTCGCTACCTGTTCATCAACAGCCTCTACCAGAACCCCACCGGCACCAGTCTCAGCCCACGTACCGCACAGCGTCTACTGGAACTGGCCGGCGAGCATGACCTGCGCATCGTCGAGGACGATATCTACGCCGATTTCCAGGAGGGCCCGGCCACCCGGCTCATGACCCTGGACAGCCAGCAGCGGGTCATCTACCTGGCGAGTTTCTCCAAGACCCTCAGCAGCTCGCTGCGGGTCGGTTACCTGGTGGCGGACGCGGCGCTCGTCGCACGTCTGGCCGAGGTGAAGATGGTCACCGGCATCGGCGCTTCCCGTTTCGCCGAGCAGGTGGTGGCCCAGTTGCTTGGCAGCGGGGTGTATCGCAAGAGCGTGCAGCGCCTGCGCCTGCGTCTGGCCGAGCACATGGCCAGCACCCTGCGCTTGCTGGAAACCCACGGCTGGGAAGTCTTCGCCGAACCCTACGGCGGTATGTTCGTCTGGACCCGCTACCCTGGAAGCGACTTCGCCAGCCTGCAGCACATCGCCCAGGAGCAGGGCGTGCTGCTGTCCCCGGGTTCGGCCTTCGACCCGCAAGGCCGCGACAGCGACTGGCTGCGCATCAATGTCGCCTATGCCCGCGACCAGCGTGCCGAAGGGTTCTTCCGGGCGGTGGCTCAAGCATCGTCGCGGCGACCTCGATCTTCCTGAAAACGACGGCTTCGTAGCTTTTTGCCATGATTGCGACATGGGTGTCTTGTGCAGTCCCCGGCGCGGTTGCGACTCTGCATTCCTGGGTATCCGGCGAGTTTTCCACGGGCGGCAGGAGAGGGCAGCGAGCAATGAAATCGGGCGCGAATGGCGGATTTGCCAACCTGGGCATGGCCCGCAAGCTGGGGCTGGGTTTCACTCTTGTGCTGTTGCTGACGGCGGTGGTGGCGGCCATCGGGATCGCCGCGCTGAACGGTGTGGGCCAGCGTTTCGACGGGCTCAAGCAGGTCACTGCGTTCAACAATGGCGTGCTCGCGCTACGCCAGCATGAGCAGCGTTTCGCCCAGCGGTCCGACCCCAAGGACGCCGAGGCGCTGCGCAAGGGGGTCGAGGCCCTGAACGAGCAGATCACGGCATTGCCGGAACTGGCCGGCAGCGATGTCGCCAGCGCGCTGGCAGCGTACCGCAAGGCTTTCGATGAATTCGTCGAGCTGACCCAGTCCAAGGAGCTGGCCCTGGATATGGCCAGCTGGTCGGTATCCAGCGTTGCCAACAACCTCGACGTGCTGCAATCCGGTCTGGCCGATGACGGCACCTGGACCTTGAAGGACACCCAGGGGCAGAAGGGCGCCGAATTCGTCGAGCAGGCCGGGCAGGTCGCCCAGGTGGCGCGGCTGATGCTCCAGGCCATGGACGAAGCGCGGATCCGCCTCGACCAGAACCGCAAGGGCGCCGAAGACGCGCGCCAGGGCCGGATCGAGCAGGCCGAGCAGGCCGCGCAACTGGCCGATCAGCTCAAGGCTTCGGTCCAGGACCCCGGCTACCAGAGNNGAGGTCACCACTCACATCGCCAGCTTTGGCGAGAAGCTCGGCGAATACACCGACTTGCTGGCCCGGGAAAAACAGCTGCGCACGCAGTTGCAGGAGAGCGCCGAACAGGTCAGCGCGCGGGTCGAGCGGATCAACGCCGAGATCGACGCGAGCATGCAGCGCGAACTGCAACGCAATGCCCTGCTGATCCTGGTCTCGTCACTGGCGGCCCTGCTGGTGGGGGTGGTGGCGGCGATCCTGATTACCCGGGCCATTGTCCTGCNNCTGCGCCGGGTGATCGGCCGGGCCCAGGAAATTGCCGCCGGCGACCTGCGTGGCGAAATCACCGTCGACCGGCGTGATGAGGTCGGGCAGTTGCTCCTGGCCATGCAGCAGATGGGCAGTGGCCTGAGCGGTATCGTCAGTGGCCTGCAGACCGGCATCGACAAGCTGGCCAGCAGCGCCCACACCTTGTCCGCGGTGACCGAGCAGACCAACCGCGAAGTCAGCAGCCAGAAGGACGAGACCGACCAGGTGGCCACCGCCATGCAGCAAATGACTGCCACGGTGCACAGCGTCGCCCGGGATGCCGAGGAGGCGGCCCAGGCCGCGCAGTCGGCGGACGTCAAGGTGGAAAGCGGCCAGCAGGTGGTGCGCCAGAGCATGCAGCGCATCGAGCGCCTGGCCAGTGCGGCGGATTCGGCCAGTCACAGCATCGAAAGCC
>DQAA01000230.1:0-824 GCA_003523465.1 Pseudomonas sp. | reverse complement strand
ACCAACCTGCTGGCGCTCAATGCGGCCATCGAAGCGGCCCGGGCGGGGGAGCAGGGCCGCGGGTTCGCGGTGGTGGCCGATGAGGTGAGGGCGCTGGCCAAGCGTACCCAGCAATCCACCGGCGAAATCGAGCGCCTGGTCAGCAGCCTGCGCACCAACGCCCAGGCTTCGGTGGTGCAGATCCAGGGCAGTGGTGAGCTGGTCAAGCTGGCGGTGGCCGATGCCCTGCAGACCGAAAGCGCCCTGGGCAGCATCGCCAGCGCGGTATCGCTGATCCAACAGATGAACCAGCAGATCGCCGCGGCCGCCGAGCAGCAAAGCTCGGTGGCCGAGGAAATCAGCCGCAGCGTTACCCAGATCCGCAGCAGCGCCGACCAGTCGGCGGAGGCCATGCGCGGCAACGCCAGCTCAAGTATCGAGCTGGCGCAGTTGGGGGCGGAATTGAAGGGGATGGTCGGGCATTTCCGGATCTGAGTCCGCAAATGCCTGTCAGGCGGTCTTGCGCCAGTTGAGGATCAACAAGGTCAGGACCCCGGCCACGATGCCCCAGAATGCCGAGCCGATGGAGAACAAGGTGAAGCCCGAGGCGGTGACCATGAAGGTGATCAGTGCCGCCTCGCGCTCCTTCGGCTCGTTCATCGCCACGCTGAGGCCGTTCATGATCGAGCCGAACAGGGCCAGGGCGGCGATGGACAGCACCAGCTCCTTGGGCAGCGCGGCGAACAGGGCGGCGAGGGTGGCGCCGAAGGTCCCGGCGATACCGTAGAAAATCCCGCACCAGACTGCTGCGGTGTAGCGCTTGTTCGGGTCTTCGTGGGCGTGGG
>DQAA01000033.1 GCA_003523465.1 Pseudomonas sp. | reverse complement strand
TGGGCTTCACCCCGGCGGACGCGCACAACTATTCGCGGACCAACACCGCCGGCTATATCGACCTGAGCCAGAGCATCACCGAGCAGTGGGACGTCAGCCTGGCCGGACGCTTCGAGCACTACAGCGATTTCGGCGACACCNNGACACCGGCAGCGGCAAGTTCTCCACGCGCTACGCCTTCAGCCCGCAGTTCGCCGTGCGCGGCACCATCAGCAACGGCTTCCGCGCGCCGTCGCTGCAGCAGCAGTACTACTCGTCGTCGCTGACCGCCTGGCGTACCAGCCCGCTGACCGGGGTGCTGGAACAGGCCACCACGCGCTATGTAACGGTGGACGATGCCGCCGGCCAGGCCCTCGGCGCCAAGCAGCTCAAGCCTGAAAAGTCGATGAACTACAGCCTCGGTTTCGTCGCCACGCCGACCGAGAACCTCAACGTCACCGTCGACCTGTACCAGATCGATATCAAGGACCGCATCCTGCAGACCAGCAACCTGCAAGGCACCGCCGTGTCCAACATCCTCGCCGCCAATGGCCTGGACCCGAACCAGATCGTTTCCTACTTCGGCAACCTGGCCGACACCCGCACCCGCGGTATCGACCTGGTCGCCGACTACCGCTACGACCTCGGCGAATACGGCAAGACCAAATGGACCCTGCTGAGCAACCAGAGCCTGCAGACCATCGAGAAGATCAAGGAACCCGATGCCCTCGCCGGCACTGGCGTGACCGCCGTCGGCCGCGACCGCCAGGGCAACCTGACCACGGCCTATCCGAAGAACGTCACCTCGCTGACCGCCGCCTGGCAACTGGGCGACTTCGACCTGACCCTGAAAGGCACCCGCTACTCCAAGGTCACCGGCCGCAACCAGATCTCCGCCAGCCGCGACGAGGAAATCCGCCCGGCCTTCATCACCGACCTGAGCCTGGGCTACTGGCTGAGCGACTCGGTGAAGGTCACCGTCGGCGGGGAAAACATCTTCGACCGCCGGCCGCAGCAGCTCAACGCCGAAGCCAAGCGCTACTACTTCTTCCCCACCGACGACCCGACCTACAGCTGGTACTCGCCGTACGGGCTGGAAGGCGCGTACTTCTTCGGCAAAGTCGACGTGAGCTGGTAATCCGCGATGAGCAGCCTGTCCGCTACCCCCGTCCTCGTCTTCGACCAGCAGCTGTACCGCAAGCTGGCCTGGCGCATCATGCCGTTCCTGTTCCTGTGCTTCGTGCTCAACTGGCTGGACCGGGTCAACATCAGCTTCGCCCACCTGCAGTTCAAGGCCGACCTGAACATCAGCGATGCCACCTTCGGCATCATCGTCGGGGTGTTCTCCATCGGCTATCTGCTGTTCGAGATCCCCAGCAACCTGTTGCTGGAGAAGTTCGGGGCGAAGAAGACCATGACCCGGATCATGATCCTCTGGGGCCTGGTCACCATCGCCACCGCCTTCGCCCAGACCCCGGCGCAGTTCTATGTGCTGCGGGTGCTGCTGGGGGCGGCCGAGGCCGGGTTCTTCCCGGGGGTGATCCTGTACCTGACCTACTGGTTCCCGGCGGCCTACCGGGCGCGGATCACCTCGCGCTTCATCATGGCCATCGCCGTCTGCGGCATCGTTGGCGGGCCGTTGTCGACCTGGGTCATGGGGCACTTCGGCGGCGTGGGCGGGTTCAGCGGCTGGCAATGGCTGTTCGTGGTCACCGGCATCCCGCCGGTGCTGGCCGGGCTGTTCGCCTGGTACTGGCTGGATGACAAGCCGGCCAAGGCGAAATGGCTGAGCGACGCCGAAAAGCAGGCCATCGAGCAGGCCCTGGCGGACGAGAAGAGCAAGCGCAAACCCGGCGGCCACCAGCGCTTCGTCGAGGCCCTGAAGGACCGCAAGGTCTGGTTCATCACCCTGGCCTACTGCCTGACCATCATGTGCACCGGCAACGTCACCAATATCTGGGCGCCGTCGATCATCCGCGATTCGGGGGTGAGCAACCTCGGCCAGCTCGGCCTGTTCTCGGCCCTGCCCTATGTGGTCGGGGTCGGCGTGATGCTCTGGGCGTGCCGGCATTCCGACCTGCACCAGGAACGCCGTTGGCATTTCGCCCTGGGCGGGCTGACGGCGGCGCTGGCCATGACCCTGCTGCCGAACCTGATCGCCGGGCCCTGGTCGGCCATCGCCCTGCTGACCCTGATGACCAGCGGCTACCTGGTGGCCACGGCGGTGTTCTGGACCATCCCCACCTATTACCTCTCCGACCGCGCCCGGGCCGCCGGCCTGGCGCTGGTCAACTGTTGCGGGCAGGTCAGCAGCCTGCTGACGCCGATCATGATCGGCAGCATCAAGACCAACACGGGCGATATCAGCCTGGCGCTGTACATCGTCGCGGGGCTCGTCACCTGCGGCACCCTGATCCTTTTGCTCGGCGTTCCGCGCCAGGCCTTGCGCGATGCACCCTGATCCCTTTTTCGAGACATGCCCATGACCGATTACCTGGCACTGGCCAATAAACTGGCCACCCATATCCAACCCGGCGCCGCCGAGCGCGATGCCCGGCGCATCCTGCCCCATGAGCAGCTTGACCTGATTCGCGAGTCCGGCCTGGGTGCCGCCCGCGTCCCTGTCGAACTGGGCGGCGGCGATGTCAGCCAGCTCGACGTGGCGCGAATCTTCATCACCCTGGCCAAGGCCGACCCCAGCGTGGCCCAGGCGTTGTTTCCGCATTTCGCCACGGTGGAGCACCTGCGTCTGATCGCCGACGAGGCCCAGCAGCGTCGCTACCTGGGCGCCTTCGCCGAGCGCCAGCTGTCCTCGGGGGCGATTGCCGAGCGCAGCGGCAAGTTCCGTGGCGAGATCCATACCCGCCTTGAACGCGATGGTGATCGCCTGGTGCTCAACGGCAGCAAGTTCTACAGCACCGGCTGCCTGTTCGCCGATCTGCTGAAGATCCAGGCGGTGGACGAGGCCGGCAATGCGGTGTACGTCATGCTGCCCGCCGATACCCCCGGCATCACCCTGCTCGATGACTGGGACGGCATGGGCCAGCGGATCACCGCCAGCGGCACCACCCTGCTGCAGAACGTACCGGTGTTGCCGGAACAGGTGATCCCCCTCGCCCAGTGGTACCAGCGGCGCAACTACATCGGTGCCAGCGCGCAACTGATCCACTGCGCCATCGATATCGGCATCGGCCTGGCGGCGCTGGACGATGCGGTGGAATGGTCGCGCACCGGCGCCCGGCCCGTGCGGGAAAGCGGCGTCGACCAGGCGC
>DQAA01000114.1:1772-2509 GCA_003523465.1 Pseudomonas sp. | reverse complement strand
GCAGACCGCCGATGGCCTGGCCGGCAGCGGCAAGGACGTGGTCAGCCGCGTGCAGACCTCCATCGCCGGGCTGTCCAGCGGCGTGCAGCAGACCGCCGAGATGATTCGCCAGCTGGCCGAGGACAGCCAGAAGATCAACGGCGTGGTCAACGTGATCCACAGCATCGCCGAACAGACCAACCTCCTCGCCCTCAANNGCCGCCATCGAAGCGGCCCGCGCCGGTGACCTGGGCCGTGGTTTCGCCGTGGTTGCCGACGAAGTGCGCAACCTGGCCAAGCGCGTACAGACCTCCACCGACGAAATCACCGAGATGGTCTCGGCGCTCCAGGCCGGGACCAAGGACGCGGTGGAGTTCATGACCGAAAGTTCGTACAAGGCCGATGACTGCGTGAAGCAGGCCCAGGAGGCTGGCGAGGCGCTGGCGGAAATCACTGCGGCGGTGGCGCAGATGCGCGAGAGCAACACCCAGATCGCCGTGGCGGCGGAACAGCAGAGCCAGGTGGCGGAAGAGATGAACCGCGCGGTGGTGAGCATCCGTGATGTGACCGAGGATACGGTGCAGCAGACGGTGTCTTCGGCGACGACCAGTAGTGAGCTGGCGACCTTGGCGGGGGAATTGAACAAAGTGATCGGGCAGTTGAAGTTGTAGGGAATTCAAGGGCCCTATCGCTGGCAAGCCAGCTCCCACAGGTTTTGTGCTGACCACAAAATTGGTGGCCGACGCGGTCACTGTGGG
>DQAA01000114.1:0-1757 GCA_003523465.1 Pseudomonas sp. | reverse complement strand
CAATTGGCCCGTCCTGCAACCCGCAACTACTCTTCTGACAAGCCCCACCGAAAAGTCAGAGGAGTCCCCCATGAACACCCACCTGCCGCATTACCTCATCGCCGCGCCGCTGTTCGTCATCGGCGCGCTGCTGGTGTTGTCCGGGGTGTTCAGTCTCGACCTGGGCCAGATCGCCGTCGGCGTGATCATGCTGCTGGCCGGCCTGGGCCTGTATCGCCAGGGCCACCGCCAGGAAGCCGAACGGTCGAAGCCGTTCAGCCACCGCCATCATTGAGCTTCAGGCAAACACCGTCACCGTCTGCCGGCTGNNCCCCCGCCGCATTCCACATCGCCGCCGAGGTATGCCCGTAGCCATCACGGGAATGCTCGATATCGGCGCAGTACTGGCACCAGTCCAGGGTGCTCAGGCTGGCCACCGGCTGGACGAATTCGATGGTCCAGGTCAGGGTGCTGCCCGCCGCCGGCTTGTTCAGGTACGGCAAGGTCGCCGGTGGCCAGGCATCGCACAAGGCCAGCAGGTGGGCCTCGGTCACCGGCTCCTCCACTGCATCGCGCAAGCGCACCCAGCCGCCCATCTGCCGGCCCGGCTTGTTGGTGAACGGCATGTTGCCGATGCCCCAGCGCATGGCCAGGAAGCGAATGTATTCCGGGGTAACGCCGGGGATGTAGGGCATCTCCGGGCTGGAATCGGCCAGGCTTTTCATCTCTACCGCCTGCAGCGCCGGGATGTCGATCACCGAGCTGCGCCCGGCGCCGAAGCTGCCCTGGACCAGGGTCACCGTCTGGCCGTTCTGCACCGCGCGGCCCAGCAGGGAACTCACCGCCTTGCCTTCGCGCAGCAGTTCCACTTCGAAGCTGATCGGTACATTGGGTTCGGCAGGGCCGACAAAGGTGATCGCCAGCGAGCGCACCGGACGCTCCGGCGAGACCCGGGCGTGCATGGCTTCATACACCAGCGCCGCCATCAGGCCACCGAAACAGGCGCGGCCCTGGGCCCATTCAGCGGGAATCACCACCTCTTGCGGGCGCTGGCGGACGGCGGTGAGCAGTTGGGAAAAATTCATGGGGACCTCGCCCTACGGAAAAGTCCCACGATCTTAAAAGCAGAAATCCACAGGGGCAGGCCGCATAACTGCCAATTCAGCGGCCTATCGCTCGTCGATATGCTTGAGCAGGCGGGCCAGGGTCTTGTCGGCCTTGCGCTCGGCCTGCACCAGTTGCGTCCGCCATTGCGCCACCAGCGGCGCCAGGTCCGCCTGCTTTTCGGCCTGGGTCAGCCATTGCAGGAGGTCGTGCCAATGGCCGAGGTCATCCTGGGCGTTCTTCAGTTCGCCGCGCATCGACTTGCCGATGCGGCTCAGCCTGGGATACGCCTCGGCACCGTAGCGCGAGCGCTTGATCAGCAGGCGCAGGCGATGCCGGTCGTGGGCCGGGTCGTGCATGGCCTCGACGATCTTTTTCCATTGCTTGTTCAGGCGCTTCTCGATGCGCTTGCCCAGGTCCGGAACCAACCCCTGCTGCTCGATGGCACGCAGGAAACCGGGGAAGGCATCGATGATCGACAGCAGTTTGTGCATCTGCGTGCTGGACGCCACCGACGCGAAGATCACCCCCTCCCCGGCCAGGCGACGCTGCGCGGCGTCGTCCATGTTCAGTTCGATCAGTTGCGCGGCCAGCACTTCGCGGTCGCGCAGGGGCGTGGTCAGGTCGCCGATGGCCTTGGCCGCGCCTTCCAGCTGGTCGACACCCGGCAGCCC
>DQAA01000115.1:3683-3862 GCA_003523465.1 Pseudomonas sp. | reverse complement strand
GTGGCCAGCTCGCCGCGGCGCTGGATCTGCTCGCGGGTGCGTTGCAGTTCGGCCGGGTAGCGGTTGATCAGGCTGTTCAGTTCACGGCGCAGGCCGATGGCGGTGTCCTCGGCCTCGCTCTTGCTCTCGCTGGCCAGGCCCATCATCGAGGCGAAATCGTCGGCGCCGGAGGCACTGGC
>DQAA01000115.1:0-3616 GCA_003523465.1 Pseudomonas sp. | reverse complement strand
CTTGTCGCGGGCCAGGGACAGCCGGCTCAGGTGCAGGCCGGCTTCGAAAAGTGGAGTGGTGTAGCGCGCGCCTTCCGGGTTGTTGCCGTTCTGCGCGTAACGCAGCCATTGCTCAAGGTTCGCACCCAGCTCGCGCTCGGCCTGCAGCAGCAGGGCCTGCGGATCGCCGGCCAGCTTGCCGGCGGCGAGCAACTCGTTGCTGGTGAAGGTGGACAGGCTGTCCAGGCTCGGACGCACGCTCTGCGCCAGTTCGTCCGGCAGTTGCTTGAGCTCTTCCTGAAGCGCCTGGGTGGCTTGCAGCGCGGTGGCGTGCTGCAGGGCATCACCGCTGCCGAGGTAGGTCTGGATGTTGCGCGCCACCTCGTTCTGGAACTGCTGGGACAGGCCCAGGTAACGCTCCATCAGCAGATACGGACGTTCCAGCGCCTTTTGCGACCACCACAAGGTGGCGCCCAGGGCGAGGCAAACCAGGACCAGTAACAGGGTGTTGAGATTGGTGAGCAGCTTCAGGCGCATGTGCGTGACTACCGACGGCTGGAAGGCAAGGCACTGAAGTTATTGCGATTTTATGACGCGGTTATGACGAACTGGTCCCGGCGGTCAAAAAAAGTGGCCATTTGACTTCAGCCCTCGACACGCACCACCCGATTGCGTCCTGCGCCCTTGGCCCGGTACAGCGCCTCGTCGGCGGCAGTGGCCATGCTCAGGGCGTCGAGGTCGTCGTCGAGGGCCACCACACCGGCGCTGAAGGTGCAGAACAGGTCCTGGGGCTGGGCCGGGTAGTGGATCTCGGCAAAGCGCTGGCGGATCTCGTCGAGCACCTTGTGCGCGGCGTTCAGCTCGGTGTTGGGCATGACGATGGCAAATTCCTCGCCGCCGTAGCGCCCGATGTAGTCGGTCTTGCGCAGGCGCTGCTTGAGGAATAGCGCCAGGCTCTTGATCACCCGGTCGCCCATGGGGTGGCCGTGGCTGTCGTTGACCTTCTTGAAGTGGTCGATATCCAGCATGGCGAAGCTCAGCGGCTGGTTCTCGCGGCGGGCGCGAAAGCTGCAGTCCTCGAGCAGTTGCAGGATGTGGGTGTGGTTGTACAGGCCGGTCAGGCTGTCGCGGACCATCCGCGCCTTGAGGTTGCGCGCCCGGGCGGCGCGGTTGCGTACCGTGGTGATCAGGTGGCGCGAGCGGATCGGCTTGGTCAGGAAGTCATCGCCGCCCTCGCTCATCGCATCGAGCTGCTTGTCCAGGTCATCCTCGGCGGACAGGTAGATGATCGGCACGCTGACATAGCGGTCGTTGTGGCGGATCACCTTGGCCAGTTCGGCGCCGGTGCAGGCCGGCATGTACATGTCGAGGATGATCAGGTCGGGCTGGAAATCGGCCAGCTCGGCCATGGTCTGGATCGGATCGGTAAGGGTGCGGGTGACGATCCCGGCGTTGTTCAGCAAGCGCTCGGTATGCAGGGCCTGGGCCCGGGAGTCGTCGATGATCAGCACGCGGAACGGCTCGTACTGGGCGACGCTGGTGAGCAGTTCGACCTTTTCCAGCAGGCTCGAAGCTTCGAGGGTGCCGGTGAGGAATTCCTGGCCACCGGCGCGCACGGCGGCGAGGCGGGTCGGGGTATCGGTTTCATGGAGGCTGAAGAACAGCAGGGGCACACGCTGTTCCAGCCCCTGCTGGGCTTGCTCCGCCAGTTTCAGTCCAAGGCCGGTGCCGCCGAAATCCACGTCCATGACGATGGCGGACGGCAGGCGTTCGCTCATCGAGGCGCGAAAGGCCTCGGCGGTGTTCAGCGCTTCCACGCCCAGGCCGAAGAACTCCAGCTGCTTGGCCAGGCGTTCGGCGCGGTCGTGGTCCTGGAGCATGATGTACACCGGCTTGCGCAGCGGTGGCAGGGTGGTCTGTTCGAGGCGGTCGCCCTGGCGCAGGCCGGTGCGCGACAGGCGCTGCATCAGGCGGTTGAGTTCGCTGATCAGGTTGCTGCTCAGCCGCGCGCTGTTGGCCTCGACCGCGTCCAGGGTCTGGCCGATGGCCTCGGCCAGCTGGCTGTGTTNNTCGGCGTAGCGTTGCAGGCGCAGGTTGGCCTCGCACAGTTCGCCGAGGTCGCCATTGGACCATTCGCTGCGCTGCAGGCGCTGCCAGATCTCCAGGATCTGCCGGGCCTGATGAATGACCCGCTGGGCAAAGTGTTGCTTCAGTCGCTCACGATTCGGGTCTTCTGGCTCGGTCATGTCCTGACTACTTCTTATTAAAGGTGAGGCAGTTCGAGTGATGGCTCTATGCTAGCACCACTTTTGGCGCAAACGAGTGCCCTGCATCAATTTATTGACGCCGGAGATTCATTCAGTTCGTGACCCTATGGTCGTTTATGCGATCCTGCGCCCTTGCTTTATAGTTGCCGACACCCGGACCGCCCTGTCCCGGCGCCTTCGTCGAGTTTCGCGATGCACTGGCACCAATGCCCGGACACTGCGGTCGAACCCTGCACATGCCCTGACTGAATAAGGACAACGCCATGCTGGATTGGAAAAACCGTAAAGGCGACGCCGAGGCGCGCGAGGAACGCAGCGCCAAGCGTGAGACGGCGAGCGGCAGTTATTTCCGCGGCCTGCTCAGCCGGTCGCTGGGTGCGCTGATTGGCGTTTACCTGGTGGTGACCATCGCCCTCGGCTGGTACTGGAGCCAGGAGCCGGAACTGTTCCCGGTTCAGCAAAACGCCCAGGCCGCCTCCGAAACCCGCAGCCAGCAGATGGTGGTCGGCTACACCACCATCGAAACCCTCAAGACCGTCGCCGGCACCCTGCTCAACAAGCCGGGCGGCTACATCTCCAACGACCGCCTGCCGCCTGGCCTGTGGATGGACAACATGCCGAGCTGGGAATACGGCGTTCTGGTCCAGGTCCGCGACCTGTCCCGCGCCCTGCGCAAGGACTTCGCCCGCTCGCAGTCGCAATCCACCGAAGACGCCGACCTGGCCAAGGCCGAGCCGCGCTTCAACTTCGACAACAAGAGCTGGATCCTGCCGTCGAGCGAGTCCGAGTTCGAGGAAGGTATCAAGTCGCTGAACCGCTACCAGGCCCGCCTGGCCTCCGGTGATTCCGGCGCCATCTTCTATACCCGCGCCGACAACCTGAACAACTGGCTGGGCGATGTCGCCACCCGCCTGGGTTCGTTGTCGCAACGCCTGTCGGCCAGCGTTGGCCGGGTCAAGCTCAACAGCACCCTGAAGACCGAAGTCGTGGTACCGGGCCAGGCGCCGCAGGTCGACGAGGAAATGGTCGAAACCCCGTGGATGCAGATCGACAACGTGTTCTACGAAGCCCGCGGCCAGGCCTGGGCCCTGTCCCACCTGCTGCGCGCCATCGAGGTGGACTTCGCCGACGTGTTGGCGAAGAAGAACGCCACCGTCAGCGTGCGCCAGATCATCCGTGAGCTGGAAGCCTCGCAGGAAGAGCTGTGGAGCCCGATGGTCCTGAATGGCAGCGGCTTCGGCATGTGGGCCAACCACTCGCTGGTCATGGCCAACTACATCTCCCGGGCCAACGCCGCAGTCATCGACCTGCGCCAGTTGCTGTCGCAAGGCTGATGGCAATCAGCGAAAAGGAGGCGGCGCACCGGGCCG
>DQAA01000486.1 GCA_003523465.1 Pseudomonas sp. | reverse complement strand
CCGGGCCTGCGCCGCGTCCGCGCTTCCACCCACGAAGTGTTCGGCGATCCGACCCTGCCCGCCGACGCCACGCTTTTCTACCAGGGAGACGACCGTGAAGTCGGACGAATCTGCAAATACGCGAGGATCCGCGACTATGACCATCCATAGCGAAAGCCTCGACATCCTTGTCGACGGCGAAAGCATCGCCGGTACACTGCTCAGCCCCAGCCCCAAGGTGCCCGGCATTCTGTTCGTGCATGGCTGGGGCGGCAGCCAGCAGCGCGACCTGGCCCGGGCCAAGCACATCACCGGCCTGGGCTGCGTGTGCATGACCTTCGACCTGCGCGGCCATGAAAAAACCGAAAGCCAGCGGCGCAGCGTCACCCGCGAGCAGAACCTCGCCGACTTGCTGGCGGCCTACGACAAGCTGGTCAGCCATCCAGCGGTGGATACCGGGTCGATCGCGGTGATCGGCAGCAGCTACGGCGGCTACCTGGCGACCCTGCTGACCCGCCAGCGCCCGGTCAAATGGCTGGCGCTACGAGTCCCGGCGCTGTACTGGGACGATGAATGGAGTTCGCCGAAGCAGGCCCTGGACCGCCAGCGCCTGTCGCAGTACCGCCTGATGACCCTTGGCCCGGGTGACAACCGCGCCCTGGCCGCCTGCGCGGAGTTCGCCGGGGATGTCCTGCTGGTGGAATCGGAAACCGATGACTATGTGCCGCACACCACGCTGATGAGTTACCGCTCGGCATTCGTCTGCGCCCACTCCCTCACCCACCGGATCGTCGATGGTGCGGACCACGCACTCTCCAGCGACCGTAGCCAGAAGGCCTACAGTGCGCTGTTGACAGCATGGATCAGCGAAATGGTGATCGGTGCCCGGCTGGACCGCTATCCGCATCACTCGCCCTGGTACTCGTGAAGCCCCGAGGTCACCCGCCGCCGATAGTCGCTCGGCGCCATGCCGGTGACCTTGTGGAACACCTTGCGAAAGGCCCCCGGGTCCTGATAGCCCACGCCCCAGGCGATCTGGTCAATGCTGCGCCGGGTGAACTCAAGCATCCGGCACGCCCGGCCGACCCGCACCTGCTGGCAGTACTCGGTCGGCTTCAACCCCGTGGCGCTGCGGAACCGGCGCAGAAAGGTGCGCTCCTCAAGCCCGGCACACTCGGCCATTACCGCGACACTCACCTCCCGCGCCCCAGTGCTCTGCAACCAGTGCTGCACCTTGAGCACCGCTTCGTCTCCATGATCCAGGCGCGGGCTGAAACTACTCCCGACCGGCTTGACCCGCACCGGTTCCACCGCCAGGAAACGTGCGGTCTCGGTGGCCAGGGTCTGTCCGAGAAAACGCTCCACCAGTTTCAATCCGACATCGGTCCAGGCCATCAGCCCGGCGCTGGTGATCACGTCGCCATCTTCCAGCAGCGGCAGATTGGCCTCGACCCGAATCTGCGGAAAGCGCTCCGCCAGTGACTGGGCGAAATTCCAGTGGGTGGTCGCCGAACGCCCGTCCAGCAACCCGCTGGCAGCGATGAAGAACACACCCACGCACACCGACACCAGCAACGCCCCGTCGCCATGCCAGGCACACACCTGCTGCCGATAGCGCTCCAGCAGTTCGGCAGTGGGCTCCTGGGTCAGGCTCGGCGGCACGATCATCACCCGCGGCTGATAGCCAGGCAGTTGATGACTGTCCTGGCTGACGCTCAAAACCCCGTTCGTATCGTCCTGCCAGTGACAGACCCGCAACGGCGCGCGCTGCGCAAGGCCGAGATCGGAGGCCAAGCGGTTGGCCACGCTGAACAGGTCGGTCAGCCCATACACCGCCGCCATCTGCGCGCCGGGGTAGACCAGGATGCCGATCTCGAAGATTTCGCCTTCACGGCTCATTGTCAGTTTTTCCCGTCAAGTTGTCGGTTGCGCCAATCCGCAACGGCGCCGGGCAAGCCTATAACTATCTGCCACAACGTCACCACTCTCCGAAATGAGGAATCACCATGAGCAAAAAGGCCCTGGTCATCATCGATATCCAGAACGATTACTTCCCTGGCGGCAAATGGACCCTGGTCAATGCCGATGCGGCCGCCGACAACGCGGCGAAGGCCCTGGCCGCAGCGCGTACCCGTGGCGATCTGGTGATCCATGTGCGCCATGAATTCGAGTCCGCCGACGCGCCGTTCTTCACCCCGGGTTCCGAGGGCGCGCAGATCCACTCGAAACTGGCGCCTCGGGACAACGAAGCAGTGGTGCTCAAGCACAAGGTCAATTCCTTCCTTGATACCCCGCTGCTAAGCCTGCTGGAAGAACAGCGGATCAGCGAACTGACCGTGGTCGGGAGCATGAGCCATATGTGCATCGACGCCGCAGTGCGCGCTGCCGCCGACCTCGGCTACACGGTCAAGGTGCTGCATGACGCCTGCGCCACCCGCGAACTGGAATTCAACGGCGTCAGCGTGCCAGCGGCCCAGGCTCACGCGGCCTACATGGCGTCGCTGGCCTTCGCATATGCCGAGGTCATTTCCACCGAGCAATGGCTGGCTGCCTGAGTCAGATCACCACGTTGCGCACGAAGCGCGTGGCGACTTCGCCGTCGTTGCGATAACCCTGGGTGCGGTTGCTGGCATAGGTGAAGAACTCGCCGGCGGCCAGCACCCGCGCCTCACCATCGATCAGCAGGGTCAGGCTGCCCTCGAACACGAACACCTGCTCGCTGAAGCCTTCCGGATCGGCATTGGTCTTGTAGAACTCACCGGGCTCCAGGCGCCACTCCCACAATTCCACCTCCCGCCGCGCCGGGGTGCTGGCCAGCAGCACGGCCTTGCTTCCCGGGTGCTCGCCGGCCCAGGCCAATTCGTTGATGCGGCTGGAATCCCGATTGTCCGGGGCCTTGATCAGATCGCTGAAAGCAACCCCGAGGGCTTCGGCGATCAGGTCGAGGGTCGACAGGCTGACATTCTTTTCCCCCGCCTCGATCGCTACCAGCATCCGCCGACTGACCCCGGAGTTCTCGGCCAGGGCGCTCTGGCTCAGGCCGGCGTCATTGCGCAAGCGCCGCACGTTCTGGCTGACGTGCTGGAGAACCGGGGCGCGATTGGAATCTTTATCCACGAGAGTGCTCACCAAAGAGAAGTTGCGCAGTATACTGCCCACTTTTGCCGCGCGCACCGTGCGGCGCCCTCTTCTTTTCGTGTGCAAGCCATGACTACCGATACTCCCGCGCGTTCACCTTCCACATTCCGCTTGAGCAAGGCCGAACTGGTACTGGTGTTCATCACCATGCTCTGGGGCGGCACCTTCCTGATCGTGCACAAGGTGATGACCGTCAGCGGCCCGATGTTCTTCGTTGGCCTGCGCTTCGCAGCCGCTGCATTCTTTGTCGGACTCTTCTGCTTCCGCACCCTGCCCGGTCTGACCCTGCGCGAACTCAAGGCGGGAGTGCTGATCGGCGTGTCGATCATGCTCGGCTACGGCCTGCAGACCGTCGGCCTGCAAACCATCAGCAGCAGCCAATCGGCGTTCATTACTGCGCTCTACGTGCCCTTCGTGCCGATCCTGCAATGGCTGGTTCTTGGCCGTCGTCCNNCTGATGCCCAGCCTCGGCATCGCCCTGGCCTTCGGCGGCCTGATGCTGCTGGCAGGTCCCAGCGGCGGTGCGGTGCATTTCAGCCCGGGCGAGATCGCCACCCTGGTCAGCGCCGTGGCCATCGCCGCGGAAATCATCCTGATCGGCAACTACGCCGGGACCGTGGACGTGCGCCGAGTCACCGTGGTGCAACTGGCCACCGCCTCGGCCCTGTCGTTCATGCTGGTAGTGCCGACCCAAGAGCGCCTGCCGGACTTTTCCTGGCTGCTGCTCAGCGCTGCCATTGGCCTGGGCGCCATGAGCGCGGTGATCCAGGTCGCCATGAACTGGGCGCAGAAATCGGTTTCGCCAACCCGCGCTACGCTGATCTACGCGGGTGAACCGGTCTGGGCCGGGATTGTCGGACGTATTGCCGGCGACCGCTTGCCAGGCCTCGCTCTGCTGGGCGGTTTGCTGATCGTGATCGCGGTGATCGTCAGCGAGTTGAAGATCGGACGCAAGGATGAGAAACCGGCGATAAATGCCGCCGACGAGAAGGAAGCCGATACCGGTTTATAAGGAAGACGCGCGCTCGTCATGCGGAAACTGTTATAAGAAAAACGCTTTTTCTTACAATTCTTGTAGGGCTTTACAACGGACTGGCGGTTGGTGATCACCGGGTCGGCACGTATGATTCCCTGCAAATTTCCGCAGATTAGATATCTATGTCCTTGATAGTTCTACTGCTTCTGCCATTCGTGGGGAGCTGTGTGGCCGGTCTGCTGCCGCACAACGCACGCAACTCGGAGTCGCTGCTGGCCGGCATCGTTGCCTTGATCGGTACGGTGCAGGTCGCCATGTTGTATCCGCAGATTGCCGATGGCGGCGTAATCCGCGAGGAAATCCTCTGGCTGCCCAGCATGGGGCTCAACATCATCCTGCGCATGGACGGCTTCGCCTGGCTGTTCTCCCTTTTGGTACTGGGCATCGGCACACTGGTGTCGCTGTACGCACGCTACTACATGTCGCCGCAAGACCCGGTCCCGCGCTTCTTCGCCTTCTTCCTGGCCTTCATGGGCGCCATGCTCGGCCTGGTGATCTCCGGCAACCTGATCCAGATCGTGTTCTTCTGGGAACTCACCAGCCTGTTTTCCTTCCTGCTGATCGGCTACTGGCACCACCGCGCCGACGCCCGCCGCGGCGCCTACAT
>DQAA01000401.1 GCA_003523465.1 Pseudomonas sp. | reverse complement strand
CGCCATCATCGGCAGCTGCATGCGTTGCTGGGCCTCGACGCCCCGGGCGAAGTGGCGCTGCGACAAGTGCGCCAGTTCGTGGGCCAGTACCGACGCGTATTCACCTTCGGTCTGCGCGTTGAGGAACAGGCCGCCGTTGACCCCGACGATCCCGCCGGGCGCGGCGAAGGCGTTGAGCTCGGGGCTGTTGATCAGGATGAATTCCAGGCGGCGGTCTTGCAGCTGGCTGGTCTCGGCAAGCTTGTAGACGCTGGTTTCGACGTAATCCTTGAGCTGGGGGTCGGACAGCTGGCTGACATTGCCGCGCAGCAGGCTCAGCCAGGCGCGGCCGAGCTGGTGTTCCTGTTGCGGGGAGACGATGGCCGAGCTGGCGTCGCCAAGTGACGGCAGGTCGTCGGCATGGCTTGGAAGCGCCAGCAGGCAGGCCAGTGTCAGCAGGGTAGGGCGCAGAAAAGTCATGCACGGGGCTCTGGTCGACAAAAAGCCTTACTGTAGCCGCCTGGCACGGTTGCGACCAGTGGCGCAATTCTGCGAGGCTTGCCGGCTCGCCTGGGCCGTTCCGATCCGGCCGCCTGCTTTATCTGGAGTGTTGCAATGACCGCTATCCCCAATCCCGATGCCGAACTGGACGCCAGCGGCCTGAATTGCCCGCTGCCGCTGCTCAAGGCCAAGATGGAACTCAATCGTCTGGCCTCCGGTGCGGTGCTCAAGGTCATCGCCACCGACGGCGGCTCGCAGCGCGACTTCCGCACTTTCGCCAAACTCGCCGGTCATACCCTGCTTCACGAAACCGCCGAAGGCGGCACCTACACCTACTGGCTGAAAAAGGCCTGAGTTTCTTCCTTTCCGGGTACCCCTGATGTTCAAAGTGCTTCGCAGCTGGCTGCACCGCTATTTCTCCGATGAGGAAGCCGTGGTACTGGCGGTCCTGCTGTTTCTCGGCTTCACCGCGGTCCTGACCCTCGGCGGCATGCTCGCGCCGGTGCTGGCGGGGATGGTCCTGGCGTTCTTGATGCAGGGGCTGGTCAACGCCCTGGAGCGCCTGCGGGTGCCGAGCAAGGTGGCGGTGGGGTTGGTCTTCACCTTGTTCATGGGCGCGCTGGCGGTGTTTCTCCTGGTGCTGGTGCCGCTGCTATGGCATCAGCTGATCACCCTGTTCAACGAACTGCCGGGGATGCTCGGCAAATGGCAGTCGCTGCTGTTGCTGTTGCCGGAGCGCTACCCGCACCTGGTCTCCGATGACCAGGTATTGCAGGCGATCGAAGCCATGCGCGGCGAGATCGGCAAGTTCGGCCAATGGGCGCTGACGTTCTCCCTGTCCAGCCTGCCATTGCTGGTCAACGTGATGATCTACCTGGTGCTGGTGCCGATCCTGGTGTTCTTCTTCCTCAAGGACCGCGAGACCATCGCCCGCTGGGCCAGCGGCTATCTGCCGCAGGAGCGCGCGCTGATGACCCGGGTCGCGGAAGAGATGAACCGGCAGATCGCCAACTACATTCGCGGCAAGGGCATCGAGATCCTGATCTGCGGCGTGGCCACCTACATTGCCTTCGTCGCCCTGGGGCTGAACTACGCAGCCTTGCTGGCGTTGCTGGTGGGCCTGTCGGTGGTGGTGCCTTATGTCGGCGCGGTGGTGGTGACGGTACCGGTGACCTTGATCGCGCTGTTCCAGTGGGGCTGGGGCGACCAGTTCATCTACCTGATGGCGGTCTATGCGATCATCCAGGCGCTGGATGGCAACGTGCTAGTGCCGCTGCTGTTTTCCGAGGCGGTGAGCCTGCACCCGGTGGCGATCATCTGCGCGGTGCTGTTGTTTGGCGGGCTGTGGGGCTTCTGGGGGATCTTCTTCGCCATTCCGCTGGCGACGCTGTTCAAGGCGGTGCTGGATGCCTGGCCGCGGCGGGAGCCGGCGGTGGCGCCGCTGCTTTAGGGCTTCAAGCCGTAAGCTTCAAGCGGCAAGGAAGAGCTATCCGCAGCGCTGCCGACTGCTTTTTCTTGCCGCTTGAAGCTTAAAGCTTGGAGCAGGTCAGGCCTTGTTCAGCTCTTCGGCGGCGGCAAGTACCGCAGCCACATGGCCCGGCACCTTGACGCCGCGCCATTCCTTGCGCAGCACACCGTCCTTGTCGATCAGGAAGGTGCTGCGATCGACGCCCATGTATTCCTTGCCGTACAGCTTCTTCAGCTTGATCACGTCGAACAGCTGGCAGAGGCTTTCGTCCTTGTCGCTGATCAGCTCGAAGGGGAAGGCCTGCTTGGCCTTGAAGTTCTCGTGGGACTTGAGGCCATCGCGGGACACGCCGAACACCTCGGTGCCGGCGGCCTGGAAGGCGGCATGCTGGTCACGGAAATCCTGGCCTTCGGTGGTGCAGCCCGGGGTGCTGTCCTTGGGATAGAAGTACAGGACGACCTGGCGGCCCTTGAGGTCGGCGAGGCTGACCTGCTGGCCACTGGTGGCCTGGACCTGGAAGTCGGCGACGGGTTTATCGAGTTCGACGGCCATGGGGCGCTCCTTACATCGGGTTCTGTGGACGCCACGGTTCGATCAGGGCATCCAGGTTGAGCGCGTCGGCGAAGTCCAGGAACTGGTCGCGCAACCAGCTGATCTGGGTGCCGGCGGGCAGCGTGACGGTGAAGGTGGCGTTGAGCATGGTGCCGCCGGTCTGCGGAGCCTGGTAGGTATCGCAGGTCAGGTTCTCCAGCTCGACGTGGTGGTCGATGAAGAACTGGCACAGCTCGTTGATGATGTCCGGACGGTAGGCGGCGCTGACGTAGGCGACATAAGGCAGGGACAGCGGGCGGACTTCCAGCTCGCTGCTGCGCACCACGTTGACGATGAAACCGTGTTTCTTCGCCAGGCTCGGCAGGGCGCCCTCGAAGCGCGCCAGGGCATCCCAGTTGCCGCTGATCTGCAGGATGAGGGCGCTGCATTCACCGTGACGGGTCAGGCGGGAGGTCACCACCGCGCAGCGGCTTTCGTTGCTGGCGCGGCAGAGGATGTTGGTCAGCTCCATCGGGCTCGGGCCCAAGGCGCTGACGACGAGGAATTGTTCGCGGACGGTGGGGGTGGACATAGCATTCCTAAAGCGATGAGCGGTCGGTACCTGACGCGGTAAAAAGGCGGGTTCGCGTGCTCCAGGGGTTCTGGATCGAGGGGGCGGACACTGCCGGGACGCATGGTTGGCAGCCCGGCGGGCCGCTGTGTACCGATCAAAGGACGAAGGGTAGCGAAAATGGCCGCGAAGGGGAATGCTCAAGCCGCCCGCGTCGCTTGTGCAAGCCCGATGGCGCCAGTACCATTACCGCTCTCTTTTTCCGGCAGGAGCAGCTTCATGATTGCGGGCAGTATGGTGGCATTGGTCACACCCATGGATGCACAAGGGCGTCTGGACTGGGACAGCCTGAGCAAACTCGTGGACTTCCACCTGCAGAACGGTACCCATGCCATCGTCGCAGTCGGCACCACCGGCGAGTCGGCGACCCTCGATGTCGAAGAGCACATCAAGGTCATCGAGTTCGTCGTCAAGCAGGTCGCTGGCCGCATCCCGGTCATCGCCGGCACTGGCGCCAACTCCACCAGCGAAGCCGTTCACCTGACCCAGAATGCCAAGAACGCCGGCGCCGACGCCTGCCTGCTGGTCGTGCCGTACTACAACAAGCCGACCCAGGAAGGCCTGTACCAGCACTTCAAGCACATCGCCGAATCGGTCGACATTCCGCAGATCCTCTACAACGTGCCGGGCCGCACCTCCTGCGACATGCTCGCCGAGACCGTGATCCGCCTCTCCACCGTGCCGAACATCATCGGCATCAAGGAAGCTACCGGCGACCTGGCCCGTGCCAAGGCCATCATCGAGGGCGTCAGCGAAGACTTCATCGTCATGTCCGGTGACGATCCGACTGCCGTCGAACTGATCCTGCTGGGCGGCAAGGGCAACATCTCCGTTACCGCCAACGTCGCCCCGCGCGAAATGGCCGACCTGTGCGAAGCCGCCCTGCGTGGCGATGCCGAGACCGCACGGGCCATCAATGAAAAACTCATGCCGCTGCACAAGAACCTGTTCATCGAGGCCAACCCGATTCCGGTGAAGTGGGCCTTGAACGAAATGGGTCTGATGGACAACGGCATTCGCCTGCCGCTGACCTGGCTGAGCCCCTCCTGTCATGACACGCTGCGCCAGGCCATGCGCCAGTGCGGCGTACTGGTTTAATTGAGGACGTACCCCGCATGAAGCGATTGGCTGGTCTTTCCGCCCTTGCACTTATCATTTCCAGCACCAGCGGTTGCGCCTGGTTGTGGGGCGAAGACGGGTATTTCCGTGACCGTGGCAGCGACTACCTGGAAGCGACCCAAAAGGCGCCCATGCAGTTGCCGCCTGATGTAAGCAACGTCAAGCGTCTCGACCCACTGCTGCCGATCCCGCGCAATGTCGCGGACGACAACGTCAAGGGCGAGTTCGAAGTTCCCCGTCCGCTGCCCCTGGCGGCTACCGCCGATGTCAGCGACTTCAGCCTGCAGAAGAGCGGCTCCGCGCGTTGGGTCCTGGCCCAGCGTGCACCGGCGGAAGTCTGGCCGGTGGCCCGGCAGTTCTTCGAGGACAACGGTTTCCGCATCGCTGAAGAGCGTCCGCAGACCGGTGAGTTCAACA
>DQAA01000010.1 GCA_003523465.1 Pseudomonas sp. | reverse complement strand
CTGGAAAACGTGATCGAAGGCCCGCTGATCGTGAAGAAAACACCCTACGAACAGGCGGCCGCGCTGGGCCGTGCACTGCTGGCGAAAGTCGGCCTGGCGGGCAAGGAAGACGCCTACCCCCGGCGTCTTTCCGGCGGCCAGCAACAGCGCGTGGCGATTGCCCGGGCCCTGGCGATGGAGCCCCAGGTGATCCTCTTCGACGAGCCCACCTCGGCCCTCGACCCCGAACTGGTGGGCGAAGTGCTGGCGACCATCCGCGGCCTGGCGGAAGAAAAACGCACCATGATCATCGTCACCCACGAAATGAACTTCGCCCGCGACGTGGCCAACCGGGTGATCTTCTTCGACAAGGGGGTAATCGTCGAACAGGGCGAAGCGAAGGCGATTTTTGCCAATCCGCAGCAGGAAAGAACGCGCCAGTTTCTAGGAAAGATCCTCGGCGCAGGTAGTGCAGGCTAGGGCACAATGGCGCCACTGATTCGCATTACGGCGAATCGGCCCTGAAACCCGCCTGCAAGAAGGATCTCTATGAAGTGGCTCGTTTCACGTCCGGCACACTGGCTGGGCCTGTTTTTCTGCCTGTTCACCCTGAACCTGGCCCAGGCTGCGGAGGATGGCCGCGACAGGTCCGTCACCGTGGAAAAGGACGCCCGTCAGTACCGCGTCGAAGCGGACGGCAGCTACGACCTGCGCCATGAACTGGTCTTCCGTATCGAGGAAGACCGCGCCATCAAGGACACCGCGCAGCAACCGCTGCCCTACAACCGCACCCTGGAAAGCCTCGACGTGGTCGAGGCGTATACCGAGAAGCCCGACGGGCGCAAAGTCCAGGTCAGCCCCGAGCAGATCAAGGAACAACAGCAACAGGCCTCGGCCGATGCGCCGATGTTCCTCGACAGCCTGGTCAAGGTGGTGATCTTCCCCGAGGTCGCCGTGGGCGACCGGCTGGTGCTGACCTACAAGCGCCATCGCAATACCGCGCTGTTCCCCGGCCAGTTCGAGGACACGGTGTTCCCCTACATCTACCCGGTGAAGCAGATGAGCGTGGTCTATGACCTGCCCGCCGGCCTGCCGCTGCACGCCGATGCCCATGACTTCAAGCCGTCCAGCCCGCAGGCCGCGACCGGGCGCAAGGTGTGGCGCTGGGACTACCAGCATGATGCCCAGCCGCGCATGGAACTGGGCTCGGTGTCGTATGCCGACTACGGCCAGTACCTCGCGGTGTCGACCTTCGCCGACTACACCAGCTTCGCCAAAGCCTACGCCGCACGCTCGCAGTTCGAGGTGACCCCGGCCATCGCCGAGCTGGCCAAGTCCCTCACCGCCAACGTCAGCGAGCCACGGGCCAAGGCCTTGGTGCTAAGCGACTGGGTGCGCAAGAACGTGCGCTTCGTCGCCGTCTATATCGGGGCCGGCGGCGTGGTTCCCCATGCCGCCGATACCGTGCTGGGCAACCGCTACGGTGACTGCAAGGACCATGTAGCGCTGCTCGGCGCGCTGCTGGCCGCAGTGGATATCCACAGCACGCCGGCGCTGATCAACCTGGGCAATGCCTACCAGTTGCCCAAGGTGCCGACCCTCGGCGTGATCAACCATGCCATCACCTTCATCCCCAGCCTCAATCTGTACCTCGACCCGACCATGAAAGCCATCGCCGCCGGCTACCTGCCGCTGCCGGACATGGACAAGCCGGTGGTACTGATCGACACCGGCACCCTCGCCCGCACGCCGAAAACCCAGCTCAGCTCGGTGAAGAGCCGTACCACCTTCAGCATCGCCGACAGCGGCGAGGCGGATTTCAGCAATGACTCGACCATCGAGGGCTGGGGCGCCGAACTGAACCGCTACGGCCTGCGCAACATGGCACCGGGGGAGCGCGACATGCTGGTCCAGCGCATCCTCAGCAGCTACGGCCACTCCGGCATCGGCCGCGTCGAAGGCAAGAAGCTGGACAAACAGGGCCACGGCTTCCAGATGCAGATCAGCGGCCACCTGCGCAACCTGGTCAACCTGCCTGGGCCCATCGGCGTGCCGACCCTGAGCAGCTTTGCCGGCGGTATCGCACAGAACGCCCAGGGCTTCGTCAGCGAGAAGGAACGCAAGCAACCGTTTCTTTGTGTCTCCAGCCTGGGTGAAGAAGAAGCGCGCTTCGACTTCCCGGCCCAGGTGCAGATCATCGCCATCCCCAAACCGGTCTCGCTGAAAACCGCCAACCTCGACTACAGCGCCGACTATCGCCGCGAAGGCAACAGCGTGGTGGTGACCCGGCGCATGGACTTCCGCAACGCCGGCTCGACCTGCACGCCAGAGCAGTTGCGCACGCTGATGCCGACGGTGGAAGCGCTGATTCGCGACCTGAACAGCCAGGTGATCGTGCAGCAGGGTTAAGTGAACGGAGGGGCAGGGAGAGAGATGGCGCCATAATTCCGCCACCTGGAAATATTTGGTAATCTCTGCCTCCCCCAGGGCCTATCCCGACAGGCCCGCTCAAGGAAGATTCGCGTTGAAGAAACGCCACAAGGAGTTGTGATGGCAATGGTCTATTGCCAAGGCTGCGCGCGACCAACCCGGAAAACCGGTTTGGGTTTCGACCGCGTCGGCATTTCCTGGAAAAACTCATGACGACATCCGGCAACGGAAGGATGTCGTTTTGTTGGGCATTTCATATTCGGCCCCTATCCGGCCTGCAATTTCATAACGTGAGGGAAAACAGATGAGCATGGTTTTTTGCCGTGGTTGCGCCAAGGAAATCCATAGCACCGCCTTGGCCTGCCCAGGTTGTGGTGCACCTCAGGCCTCTGCCCAGGTCGCCGCGCCAGCCGGGGGTATCGGCTGGGTCGATGTAATGAAGAAGGCGTTCGATTTCTCGGGCCGTGCGCGGCGCAAGGAATACTGGATGTTCGTGCTGATCAACTTACTGATCTCATTTGTAGTCGGTTTCGTCGATGGCCTGCTGGGTACTGGCGGTGTGCTGGGCCTGCTGTTCAACCTGGCCATCCTGGTACCGACCATCGCCGTCGGCATCCGTCGCATGCACGACACCGATCACCGCGGCTGGTGGCTGCTGGTGCCGATCGTAGGCTTCGTTTTCCTGTTCCTGGACACCAAGCCGGGCCCGAACCGTTTCGGCCCGAGCCCCAAGGGCAACTGAGTCGAATCGGTGTGAATGAAGAGCGGCCAATTGGCCGCTCTTTTCATTTGCGCCGCTCATGACGTTTTTCAATCGCTGCGCGCCGCAAATCCACCTTGCCGCATTGCCTTCCGTGCACGATTCTTGAGGGCATCTGCCGTTACCCAAAAACCACCCGCAACGCAGAGGGCCCGCTATGAAAACCGTGGCACAGCTATTGAAGTTGAAGTCGCAGCACGCACACCAGGTCTACACCGTCGCCCCGCACCAGACGGTGCTGGAAGCCCTGATGGTGATGGCCGAGAAAAACGTCGGCGCCCTGCCGGTGGTCGAGGGCGGCAATGTGGTGGGTATCGTCAGCGAGCGCGACTATGCGCGAAAGATGGTGCTCAAGGGGCGTTCGTCGGTGGGTACCGAGGTGCGCGAGATCATGAGTTCGCCGGTGATCACCGTGGACTCCCACCAAAGCGTCGACACCTGCATGACCATGATGACCAACAGTCACCTGCGCCACCTGCCGGTAGTGGAGGACGGAAAACTGCTCGGCCTGCTGTCGATCGGCGACCTGGTCAAGGAAGCCATCGCCGAGCAGGCCGACCTTATCCGTCAGTTGGAAGGCTACATCCGCGGGGACTGACCCTAGCGGTACTCCCCCTCCAGCTCATCAAGTTGATGATCGAAACTGCGCAACCGCGCCGACCAGGTGTACACCAGCACCTCGAGGTCGCGGTTGAGCACCGCCGCACCCCGTCGTGAGCTCTGCTGCGAGTCGCACAGGTCGAGCTGGTAGCGCTCGCGGGCCATGGACGTAGCCACGCTGGACAGCTCGCGGGCATTGTTCAGCCAGTGGCGGTGACGGTCGTGGGTTTCCTGGTCGAGTTCCTGGCACTGCACTTTCAAGGCTTCGAGGCTGCGCTCCAGCGGCGTGCCTTCAAGCTCGCCCATGACCTCCTGGAAGGTACGCCCCGGCTGCCAGTAACTGCCCCAGAAATAGCGGTCGAACACGGTTTCGACCCGACGCAGGGCGACCTTGGTGTTCCAGATGGCGACCAGCGTCCGGCCCTGCTCCAGTTGGCGTCGGCGCGTCTTGAGCAACTGCCAGCGAATCCACGCCAATGCTCCAAGAGCGAGGGCTGCGATCAGACCGGCGGCTCCGTAGAGGAACTGGCGGGCCTGATCGAGCTGGTGAACTTCCCTGACCCCGTAGAAATAACCGGCAGTCAGCAGGCCCAAGGCTGTCACGGCAGCCCAGAAGCCAACGGCATAGGGGTCTTTCATTGGCGCTGTCCCCTTGTTGTTTTTTTCTGAGCATAGCAACGCCAATGAAGCTCATAGGGTGCCGCTCAGCGTTTATTTCTGAGGGCGACATTCAGTTGATCGATGGTCATGATCCAGTCGGAATCGGCGATGTATTCGGCCTTGAGAAACGCCCGCTGGCTTTCGTTCCAGAACGGCGCATCGACCAGCTTGATTTCATTCTTGAGCGGGGAATGGCTGGTGAGGAATTGCTGGATGCTGGTGGCATCGGAAGGCAGGCCGAGTTGCTCGAACAGGGCGGAGAATTCGTGGTGGGACAGGTCCATGGTTCACTCCTTCAGGCTGGGTTGATAAGGGATTGATTGCATGAAGGTGTGAAAGTTTAGGTGAACCCTGTGGGAGCGGGTTCA
>DQAA01000008.1 GCA_003523465.1 Pseudomonas sp. | reverse complement strand
GCTGGCTTGCCAGCGATTGCGGTCACCGCGGAATAACTGTTCATCAAGGAACCCTCTTCAGAGCCCATGCGCCATGGCGCTGTCGATCAGCCAGTCCAGGGACGGGCCGCGCTTGGCGTTGACGCTTGCCGGCAGGCCGACCATCTGGGTCGGCAGCGGCGCATCCGGCTTGATCTGCACGCGGATATCCGAGGACAGGTCGTCGCTGTTCAGGTTGCTGCTGGCGACGATGCGGCCGCTGCGCTCTTCGCTGTCACCCGCGATCTGGAAGTTGACCCGGGTGCCCGGCTTGACGTCGTCGAACTGGCGGTAGCTGAAGCGCGCATCGATGGTCGGGTTGCTGCTTCGCGGGACGAGCTGGAAGATCACCGCGCCCTTGGCCGCGTACTGGCCGTCATCCACCAGTTGCCGGGCCACGGTGCAGTCGCACGGGCTGGTGAGGGTGCCGCTCATCTGCTTGCCGAACAGCTCCTCGACCTTGGCCGGTTGCAGTTGCTCTTCGTCCAGATGGCCCTTGAGCAGGTCGAGCATGCTGGTGCTGAACGAGGCCAGCGGCGCGCCCTTGACCACCTCGGCGCCATTCTCCACCAGCGCTTGCAAGGTGCCGTCGCGAGGCATGGTGACCTGGGTGCTGGGCACGCTGACCACGCCGGCTTCGGCATGGCTGACGAAGTACACGCCGTACACCGATTTGGCGATGAAGCCGAAGGCCGCCACGCCGACCACGAATACGCCAAGGCTGAAGGTCACCGCGCGCAGGCGGCCCAGGGGGCTGAGGCTGCCGTCGTGGCTCTTCTGCTTGCGCGCCTTGGTGAAGTTGTCGCGCTGCAGGGTGCTGAGCACGTCACCGATGCTGATCAGCTCGCCGGACAGGTGCGAGGTGATCAGGTGGCGCAGGGTGGCGATGTCGCGCTGTTCGAGGTTCTGGAATTGCGCGCCGGTACGGCCGGTAGCCGGGTTATAGGCGCGGACCTGGAACTCGACGTCCATCGACAGGCCGAGGTTGTCGACGGTGAACTGCAGCCGGCCGCGCATCACGTCGCCCACCGGCAGCGGTTGCTTGGCGTGGAAGCTCAGGCCGCCGGCGGAGAGGTCGTCGACCTTCACCTCGACGGTCTCGCGGTTCTCGTTCAGGTAGCGCAGCTTGGCCGGGATCTTGACCCGGGCGTGCTGGCGCTGGGTTTCGGATTCATGCACGACATTGACGTTCACGGCGGTATTCATGGCGATGTTTTTCCTGTTGGATCCGTAGGGTTGCGGCGACTCACACGACCACGAACAGCACAGCAACGAAGATGCTGGCCGCCGAGAAGGTCATGGTCCGCGAGGACCAGGTGTTGAACCATTGTTGAAAGCTGGCGAGGTCGCGTTTGAGTGCGGTGGGCTGGCGGGTCCAGGACTGGCGGTCGAGACGGAAGAACACGTAGATCTTCATCAGCGCGCCGACGATCTGGTTGTAATAGAGGATCAGCGGATAGGCCGGGCCGATCTTGTGCCCCGAGCACAGCAGCATGATGGTCAGGATCAGGCGGGTGATGCCGATCCACAGCAGGTAGGCGAGGAGGAACTTCGCGCCGAACTTGAAGCTGGCGATCATGGCCACGGTCAGGCCGAGCAGGCTGGTCCACATCGATACGCGCTGGTCGAACAGCACCACGCTGGTGAACAGGCCGAGGCGGCGCATGCCCAGCCCGAGGGCCCGGGAGTTCTGCCGCAGGTTGTTGCCGTACCAGCGATACATCAGCTTGCGGCTGGCCTTGAAGAAGCTCTTTTCCGGCGGGTGCTCGACGGTGTTGATGTTGGCGTCGGGCACGTAGAAGGTGTCGTAGCCCAGGCGCATCAGGCTGAACCAGCTGGACTTGTCGTCGCCGGTGAGGAAGCGGAAGCGGCCAAGGCGCCAGTGGTACAGCGAGTCGCTTTCGACGTCGGCGATGAACTCGGGGTTGGTCACCACGGTGGCGCGGAACATCGACATGCGCCCGGTCATGGTCAGCACGCGCTTGGACAGGGCCATGGAGCACATGTTGATGTGGCGCTGGGCGAAGCGCAGCTTGTGCCATTCGCTCATCACGTAGCCGCCGCGCACTTCGCAGAATTCGTTGGTGGTCAGGCCGCCGACATTGCCGAACAGCTTGAACCAGGGGACGGTCTTGCGCACCACGCCTTCACCGAGCACGGTGTCGCCGTCGATCACCGCAACCACCGCGTTCTCGTCCGGCAGGTGGCGGGAGATGGCGCGGAAGCCGAAGGCCAGGCCGTCGCGCTTGCCGGTGCCGGCGATGCGCACGAAGTCCAGGCTGACGTGTTCCGGCGGGTTGTACTTGGCCCACAGGCTCTTGATCAGCAGCTCGTCGGACATCTCCACCAGGGAGCAGACCACGGTGGTGGGGTAGCCGCAGTCGATCGCTTCGCGGATCACCGAGCTGTAGACCTGGGCGGTGGTCAGGGCGTCGATGCGGAAGCTGGTGACCATCAGGTAGACGTGGGACGGGTCGGCGGCCTTGCCGAGTTTCTGCACCTTGCGGCGCAGTCGGGGGTAGACCACGTAGAGGAACAGCATGCCGCGCACGAAGTGGGTGGCGCCCATGGAGTAGCGCCAGATGCCGACGGCGCCGATCAGGAACAGGAAGTCCTTGGAGTCGGGGTCGAACAGGGTGTTGGGCAGGGCCAGGGCGATCAACATGAGCAGGCTCACGTAGAACAGCCATCCGGCGGCCTGCAGCAGGCCGTGCTTGAGGCTTTGCATGTTCAGCATCCGTATCGGTGACGGGACGTTCGAAAAGGCGCGCGGGACCGGACGGCCCCGCGCGGCCTGCTTACCAGCAGATACCTTCGGTACGGCTGGTGGAGCAGGTGGTCTTGCTCATGAAGCCGACCAGGTCGATCACCTGCTTGCCGGCCGGGGCCTGCTGGGCGAGGGCCCGGAACTGCTCGTCGCGGTTGCCCAGGACGATGATCTCGGCGTTGTCGATGACCTTCTGGAAATCGGCGTTGAGCAGGGAGGAGACGTGGGGGATCTTCGACTCGATGTAGTCCTTGTTGGCGCCGTGGACCCGGGCGTACTCGACGTTCTGGTCGTAGATGTTCAGCTCGTAGCCCTTGCCGATCAGGCGCTCGGCCAGTTCCACCAGCGGGCTTTCGCGCAGGTCGTCGGTGCCGGCCTTGAAGCTCAGGCCGAGCAGGGCGACCTTGCGCTTGTCATGGCTTTCGATGATGTCGAAGGCGTTCTGCACCTGAGACTCGTTGCTGCGCATCAGCGAGTCGAGCAGCGGCGCCTTCACGTCGAGGCTGCTGGCGCGGTAGGTGAGGGCGCGTACGTCCTTGGGCAGGCACGAACCGCCGAAGGCGAAGCCGGGGCGCATGTAGTACTGGGACAGGTTCAGGGCCTTGTCCTGGCAGACCACGTCCATCACTTCACGGCCATCGACGCCGACCGCCTTGGCGATGTTGCCGATCTCGTTGGCGAAGGTGACCTTGGTCGCGTGCCAGACGTTGCAGGTGTACTTGATCATCTCGGCGACTTCGATGTCCTTGCGGATGATCGGTGCGTCGAGTTCTTCGTAGAGGGCCTGGAGGACGTCGCCGCTGGCCTTGTCCAGTTCGCCGATGACGGTCATCGGTGGCTGGTCGTAGTCCTTGATCGCGGTGCTTTCACGGAGGAATTCCGGGTTGACCGCCACGCCGAAATCGACGCCGGCCTTCTTGCCCGAGCAGTCTTCGAGGATCGGGATGACCACGTTCTTCACGGTGCCCGGCAGTACGGTGCTGCGTACCACGATGGTGTGGCGGCTGGCTTTCTCGCGCAGGACGAAACCGATCTCACGGCACACCGACTCGATGTATTCGAGGCCGAGGTCGCCGTTTTTCTTGCTCGGGGTGCCGACGCAGATCATCGACACGTCGCTGTCGCGGATGGCCTGGGAAAAATCGGTGGTGCCGCGCAGACGACCGTTGGCGATGCCCTGTTGCAGCAGGGTCTCCAGGCCGGGTTCGACAATCGGGGATTTGCCTTGGTTGATCAGGTCGATCTTGGTTGCGGACACGTCCACGCCGATGACCTCATGGCCCCGGGCAGACAGGCAACCGGCACAGACTGCACCCACATAACCCAAACCAAAGATGCTGATACGCATCGCATTCACCTCATGTAGTTAGCTACGCCGATTCCATTCACAAGAACCGGACCGGGTTGATTTACCAGCCGTTTTTCGGGCGCACGAATCCATGGCGAAAGTTCGCGGATTTGCACGCAGGCATTAGTAAGTTGTGAGCGCTTAAATACATGCACTCTAATAAGGCAGCCAATGGCCATAAAACGGGGCATGCCCCAAACGCTAGCCGTCTTTATTGCAGTACCGTTGTTTCAATACTGCAGTGCTTGTTCTTTCAAGTGGATTAAATCCTTTGAAATCAACCACTAGGACGAATTTTGAGTGCGTCTTCTCCTGGGCGTGAGCGGTGCTCCGGACGGGTTACGGGCAGGTGCTCGACAAGGTCCGTACAACTTCCACAATGGATTGTTTGTTATGTAAGTCATTTCTCACATGTTGCAATGGAAAATCGTTACCGGTGGTATGAGCGGCGTTCCGGAGGGAAGTTCCTGAGGGCGGGGAGGGCGGGTGAAAGATTTTTTAATATTTTTACAAGATCAGATACTTTCAATCTGATGGCACTTGTGAGTTGCACCCCTATGTATAAAGGGCGAACTTGGGGTGGGATGGTTTTGTGCCAGTACGCGAAATTTTTTCAGGATTTTTCGTCAAAAAACTACGAGCGG
>DQAA01000409.1:2617-3344 GCA_003523465.1 Pseudomonas sp. | reverse complement strand
GTTCAACCAGGCCACCCTGGAGAAGGCCTGCCAGGCCCTGGGCGAGGATTTCACCCCGCTCTCGGACTTCCGCGCCAGCAAGGAATACCGCCTGCTGGGCGCGCAGAACCTGCTGCGCAAGTACTTCATCGAACTGCAAACACCGCACATCGAGACCCGGGTGACCGCTTATGTCTAACCATCATCACGTCGCCAAGAGCCAGGCCGAGCTGGCCGAAATCTTCAGCCAGGACCTGACCACCGGCGTCGGTCGCAGCGTCAAGCACGACAGCGCCGACAAGCAGGTGTCCGGTGAAGCGGTGTACATCGATGACCGCCTGGACTTCCCCAACCAGCTGCACGTCTATGCCCGCACCGCGGACCGCGCCCATGCGCGGATCCTCAAGGTCGATACCAGCCCGTGCTACGCCATCGAAGGCGTGCGCATCGTCATCACCCACGAGGACATTCCCGGCCTCAAGGACATCGGCCCGGTGGTCGCCGGCGACCCGCTGCTGGCCATCGACAAGGTGGAGTTCTTCGGCCAGCCGGTGATTGCCGTGGCCGCCTGCGACCTGGACACCGCGCGCCGTGCGGCGATGGCGGCGATCATCGAATACGAGGACCTGGAACCGGTGCTCGACGTGGTCGAAGCCCTGCGCAAGAAGCACTTCGTCCTCGACAGCCACACCCACCAGCGCGGCGACTCGGTCAGCGCCCTGGCCAGCGCCCCGCACCGCCTGCAGGG
>DQAA01000409.1:721-2538 GCA_003523465.1 Pseudomonas sp. | reverse complement strand
TGGCCGAGGTACTGGACGTGCCGATGAACAAGATCGTCCTCGACATGCGTCGCATGGGTGGCGGCTTCGGCGGCAAGGAAACCCAGGCGGCCAGCCCGGCCTGCCTGTGCGCGGTGATCGCACGCATCACCGGCCAGCCGACCAAGATGCGCCTGCCGCGGGTCGAAGACATGACCATGACCGGCAAGCGTCACCCCTTCTACGTCGAGTACGACGTGGGCTTCGACGACAACGGCCGCCTGCACGGGATCAACTTCGACCTGGCCGGCAACTGCGGTTACTCGCCTGACCTGTCGGGCTCCATCGTCGACCGTGCGATGTTCCACTCCGACAACGCCTACTACCTGGGCGACGCCACCGTGCACGGTCATCGCTGCAAGACCAACACCGCGTCGAACACCGCCTACCGTGGCTTCGGCGGCCCGCAGGGGATGGTCGCCATCGAAGAGGTGATGGACCGCATCGCCCGTCACCTGGCCCTCGACCCGCTAGAGGTGCGCAAGGCCAACTACTACGGCAAGACCGAGCGCAACGTCACCCACTACTACCAGACCGTCGAGCACAACATGCTCGAAGAGATGACCGCCGAACTGGAAGCCAGCGCCGACTACGCCGAGCGCCGCGAGTCGATCCGCCGCTTCAACGCCAACAGCCCGGTGCTGAAAAAGGGTCTGGCGATGACTCCGGTGAAGTTCGGGATTTCGTTCACCGCCACCTTCCTCAACCAGGCCGGTGCGCTGATCCATATCTATACCGACGGCAGTATCCACCTGAACCACGGCGGCACCGAGATGGGCCAGGGCCTGAACACCAAGGTGGCGCAGGTGGTGGCCCAGGTGTTCCAGGTGGACATCGACCGCATCCAGATCACCGCGACCAACACCGACAAGGTGCCGAACACCTCGCCGACCGCCGCGTCCAGCGGTGCCGACCTGAACGGCAAGGCCGCGCAGAACGCCGCCGAGATCATCAAGAAGCGCCTGGTGGAGTTCGCCGCGCGGCATTACAAGGTGACCGAGGAGGACGTCGAATTCCGCAACAACCATGTGCGGGTGCGCGAGGAGATCGTCACCTTCGAGGCGCTGATCCAGCAGGCGTACTTCGCCCAGGTGTCGCTGTCGAGCACCGGCTTCTACCGCACGCCGAAGATCTTCTACGACCGCAACCAGGCCCGTGGCCGGCCGTTCTACTACTTCGCCTTTGGTGCGGCGTGCTGCGAAGTGATCGTCGACACCCTGACCGGCGAGTACAAGATGCTGCGTACCGACATTCTTCATGACGTCGGCGCCTCGCTGAACCCGGCCATCGACATCGGCCAGGTCGAAGGTGGTTTCGTCCAGGGCATGGGCTGGCTGACCACCGAGGAACTGGTGTGGAACGCCAAGGGCAAGCTGGTGACCAACGGCCCGGCGAGCTACAAGATCCCGGCGGTGGCAGACATGCCGATCGACCTGCGGGTCAAGCTGGTGGAGAACCGCAAGAACCCGGAAGACACCGTGTTCCACTCCAAGGCCGTGGGTGAGCCGCCGTTCATGCTGGGGATCGCGGCGTGGTGCGCGATCAAGGATGCGGTGGCGAGCCTGGCGGACTATCGCGAGCAGCCGAACATCGATGCGCCGGCGACACCGGAGCGGGTGTTGTGGGGTTGTGAACAGATGAGGAAGAAGGTGGCGCAGCAGCAGGCCTCGGTAGAGGTCGAGGCAGTCACCGAGTAAGAGGCTGGCCTGTTTGTGAAGGCTGCTGGCCCTATCGCTGGCAAGCCAGCTCCCACAGGTTCACCGCTGTTCCTGAGAGCACCGCTGTACCTGTGGGAGCTG
>DQAA01000409.1:0-687 GCA_003523465.1 Pseudomonas sp. | reverse complement strand
CCCGCAACTTCGCCGAATCAGCCAGCCGCGTCGGATACACCGCCCAGATATCTGCGCCCTGGCTGTACCCGTGCAACACCTGCACCAACCTCCCCTCAGCCACCAGCGGCTGCACATCCCACCACGAACGCAGCAACAGCCCGCGATGGGCCAGGGCCCACTGCAAGACGATCTCGCCACTGTTGGATGACAGCGTGCCATTCACCGGCACCGTATGTTCCCCCTCTGCAGACTCCAGCCGCCACAAGCCGAACGGACTGTTGCGCTCCTTGAGCACCAGGCAATCGTGCTGGCCCAGGTCCTCCAGGGTCATCGGTGTCCCACAGCGTTCCAGGTACTCGGGCGTGGCACACACGACCCGGCGGTTGCTCGCCAGTCGCCGGCTCATATGCTGCCCCGGCAGGTCGTTGCCCACGCGGATTTCCAGGTCGAAGCCCTCGGCGACGATATCCACCACCCGGTCGAACACATCCAGGCGCACCTCCAGGTCGGGATAGGTCGCCGCCAGTTCGGCGATGGCCGGGGCCACGTGGTTGCGCCCGAAGCCGAGGCTGCTGCACACGTGCAAGAGGCCGCGAGGCGCCTTGCTCACCTGGCTCAGGTCGCTCATGAAATCGTCGAACTGCTCGAGGATCCGCCCGGCCCAGTGCTGCGTGCGCAGGCCGGCGTCGGTCAGCGCGATATGCC
>DQAA01000673.1 GCA_003523465.1 Pseudomonas sp. | reverse complement strand
AGAAGGCCAGGCGGACCTTGGCGAAGTCGAAATCGTCGACATCCCGGGTGCGCAGGTTCTTGCCCCGGAAAGCCACGGCGCTGCCGGCGGATTCATTGCTGGCCAGCAGGTACAGGGTGCCCACCGGGAAGTTGCGCTCCTCGAGGATCTGCACGAGGGNNGAGGGTTTCGCCGACGGTGCCGGTGGCGCCGATTACAGCGATGTCGATGGGTTGGGTCATCTGGAATTTCCTCTGGCCTGAAGGGTCTCGGTGCCGGTCGATGGGACGCCGCGAACCTGTGGGAGCGGGTTNNGGTGAATGCACTACCGTAATCGCGGGTGAACCCGCTCCCACAGGGTCCCCAGCTTCTGGGGAGCGGCACTTTACTTTGATTTGTCCGAAAACAAAAAACCCGCGCTGTCTCCAGCGCGGGTTTTGATACTACAGCGAAGCGATCAACGCTCCAGCAGGATCCGCAGCATGCGACGCAGCGGTTCGGCAGCGCCCCACAGCAGCTGGTCGCCGACGGTGAACGCGCCCAGGTACTGGGAGCCCATGTTCAGCTTGCGCAGACGGCCAACCGGGATGTTCAGGGTGCCGGTAACGTTGGTCGGGGTCAGCTCTTTCATGCTGATCTCGCGCTGGTTCGGCACCAGTTTCACCCATGGGTTGTGCTGGCTGATCATGCCTTCGATATCGGCCAGCGGCACATCCTTGTTCAGCTTGATGGTCAGCGCCTGGCTGTGGCAGCGCATGGCACCGATACGAACGCAGATACCGTCCACCGGGATCGGGCTCTTGAAGCGACCGAGGATCTTGTTGGTCTCGGCCTGGGCCTTCCACTCTTCGCGGCTCTGGCCGTTCGGCAGTTCCTTGTCGATCCACGGGATCAGGCTGCCGGCCAGCGGTACACCGAAGCTCTCGGTCGGGTAGGCATCGCTGCGCATGGCCTCGGCGACCTTGCGGTCGATGTCGAGGATGGCGCTGGCCGGGTTGGCCAGTTCGTCAGCCACGGCGGCGTTGGTCGCGCCCATCTGGCGGATCAGCTCGCGCATGTTCTGCGCGCCGGCACCGGAAGCCGCCTGGTAGGTCATGGCGCTCATCCACTCGACCAGGCCGGCTTCGAACAGGCCGCCCAGGCCCATCAGCATCAGGCTGACGGTGCAGTTGCCGCCGATGTAGTTCTTGGTGCCGGCATCCAGTTGCTGGTCGATGACCTTGCGGTTGACCGGGTCGAGGACGATGACCGCGTCATCCTGCATGCGCAGGGACGATGCGGCGTCGATCCAGTAGCCCTGCCAGCCGGCTTCGCGCAGCTTGGGGAAGACTTCATTGGTGTAGTCGCCACCCTGGCAGGTCAGGATCACGTCCAGGGTCTTGAGTTCGTCGATGCTGTAGGCATCCTTCAGCGGAGCAATGTCCTTGCCCACTGCAGGGCCCTGGCCACCGACGTTCGAGGTGGTGAAGAACACAGGCTCGATAAGATCGAAATCCTGCTCTTCGAGCATCCGCTGCATGAGCACGGAACCGACCATTCCGCGCCAACCGATCAGACCTACACGTTTCATCGCAACTACACCTTCGCTAAAAGTGGGCCGCTGCCCTGTTGTGGTATCGACAGCGGGCCAGAGAGATTACAGATTCCGCAGCGCTGCGACTACTGCGTCGCCCATTTCCTGCGTACCGACCTTGGTGCAACCTTCGGACCAGATGTCACCGGTGCGCAGGCCCTGGTCAAGAACCAGGCTGACCGCTTTCTCGATCGCCTCGGCGGCGCCGTGCTGGTTGAAGCTGTAGCGCAGCATCATCGAGACCGAGAGGATGGTCGCCAGCGGGTTGGCGATGCCCTGGCCGGCGATGTCCGGCGCGGAGCCGTGGCACGGCTCGTACATGCCCTTGTTGTGGGCATCGAGGGAGGCAGACGGCAGCATGCCGATGGAACCGGTGAGCATGGAAGCTTCATCCGACAGGATGTCGCCGAACATGTTGTCGGTGACCATCACGTCGAACTGCTTCGGCGCGCGGACCAGCTGCATGGCGGCGTTGTCGACGTACATGTGGCTCAGCTCGACGTCCGGGTAGTCCTTGGCCACTTCCTCGACCACTTCGCGCCACAGCTGGCTGGAAGCCAGGACGTTGGCCTTGTCCACCGAGCACAGCTTCTTGCCGCGCACGCGGGCCATGTCGAAGCCGACACGGGCGATGCGGCGGATTTCGCTTTCGCTGTAAGGCAGGGTGTCGTAGGACTGGCGCTCGCCGTTTTCCAGCTCGCGGGTGCCGCGCGGGGCGCCGAAGTAGATGCCGCCGGTCAGCTCGCGGACGATCAGGATGTCCAGGCCGGAGACGATTTCACGCTTGAGCGACGAGGCGTCGGCCAGTTGCGGGTAGAGGATGGCCGGACGCAGGTTGGCGAACAGGCCCAGTTGCGAACGGATTTTCAGCAGGCCGCGCTCAGGACGGATGTCGCGCTCGATCTTGTCCCACTTGGGTCCGCCCACGGCGCCCAGCAGCACGGCATCGGCCTTGCGCGCACGTTCCAGGGTCTCGTCGGCCAGCGGCACGCCGTGCTTGTCGATGGCAGCGCCGCCGATCACGTCGTGCTCCAGGGCGAAGCCGAGCTGGAACTTGTCGTTGGCCAGCTCCAGCACCTTGACGGCTTCGGCGGTGATTTCAGGGCCGATACCGTCGCCCGGGAGAATCAGAATCTGCTTGCTCATGCTTTCCTCTATCTCGAATCAAGCGGCGCGCCCAGGATGGCGCGCCGGTAAAAATCTGCTGGATTTCAGCGCTCGGCCCAGAGCACCAGGACATCGGTGCTGAAGGAGCCATCGGCTTCGATCCGGTAATACTGCCGTACTTCTTCG
>DQAA01000116.1 GCA_003523465.1 Pseudomonas sp. | reverse complement strand
GTGAACCCGCTCCCACAAGGTCCGCGTCAACTCAACGGACTTTGCAGGACAGGTCATGGATAAACAGGACATCCCCAGCCACCCCGACTGGTCGCATATCCCAGAGCATGCCCGTCACGTCATGCTCTGCACCGGCCCGCGCTGCACCCTGCGCGGCGCGCTGAAGGTGTGGAAGACGCTACGCAACGAGCTGCTCGCGGCAGACCGCATCGAAACCACCGACGGTGTGCTGCTGACCCGCACCCATTGCCAGTTCCCCTGCAATCTCGGGCCCATCGCCACGGTCTATCCGGACCGCTGCTGGTATCGCATCGCCACGCATGACGACGCCCGGCGCGTTGCGCGGGAGCATCTTGTCGGCGGGCAAGCGGTCAAGGACCTGCTGCTCAAGAGAGGCGACCAATGAAGCAAGCGCTCTGGCTCATCCTGCTGCTGAGCACTACCAGCCACGCCCTCGATTATCGCAATTGCGGCGAAGACTGGACCCTGCGCCAGTCTCCACCCCAGCGCATTCTCGCCCTCAACCAGCACGCCGCCGACATGGTCCTGGCCCTGGAAGCCGGTCCGGCGCTGGCGGCGGTCAGCTATATAGATGACGATGCCGGCGCCCTGACCCACAACCGCTATCGCGGCGTACCGCTGCTCTCGCGCAAATACCCCTCGCCGGAAGTGTTCTACGCCGGCCGCTACGACCTGGTGATCGGCGGCTTCTACAGCGCCTTTCGCGACGGCGTCGGCCCACGCGGCGACCTGGCCCGCCACGGCATTGCCAGCTACCTGCTGGAAAACGCCTGCGCACCCCGAAGCGCAAAAAGCGGCTTCGAGGCCATCGAACAGGACCTGCGCACCCTCGGCCAGCTCCTCGATCGCCAGCCCCAGGCCGAGCACCTGATCGCCAGGCAAAAGGACGACTTGAAACAAGCCGCTCAGCTCGCCCAACGGCACAAGCCCCTGAGGGTGTTCTACCTCGACAGTGAAACCCGCGGCCTCGACAGCGAAGGCAGGCAAGGCTTCGTCACCGAGCTGATCGACAAGGCCGGCGGTCGCAACGTGCTCGCCGACATCGACCTGCAGCGGGTGACGGTGGACGCGGAAAACCTGCTGCAACTCGACCCGGATGTCCTGCTGCTGGCCGACGCGGTATGGTCCACCGCTGTGGCCAAACGCGTGTACCTGAGCAAACACCCCGCCCTCTCCCACCTCCGGGCGGTCAGGCAGGGCAACATGCTGGACCTCCCTTTCACCCACCTGGTGGCCGGCGAACACAGCGCCCGCACCGCCCTGCACCTGGCCCGCGAACTGGCCAGAATGAGCGACTGAAGCGCCGCAGCCGATTCCGCTGCGAAACCGCAGGTTTCAGCTTTCCCGGCTGGGCGCCTCCCGTGCTTCAGCCGGGATCGCCCCGTAATCGGGAGGAAAATGTACGCATCGCCAACCCCTGGATGCGTACCCGATGCAAACAACAAATACGGTCCTGATGATCCGCCCGGCGCGGTTCGCCTTCAACCCGGATACCGCCCTCAACAACCGCTTCCAGAAGCCCGTGCTGGACGCCGAAGGTGCGCAGCAAAAAGCGCTGGAAGAGTTCGACGGCTATGTCGATACCCTGCGCCAGCACGGCGTTGACGTCCTGGTGGTCCAGGACACCCCGGCGCCGCACACCCCGGACTCGATCTTCCCCAACAACTGGTGGAGCAGCCACGCCGACGGCAGCCTGGTGCTCTACCCGATGGAGGGCCAGAACCGTCGCCTGGAGCGGGACAAGGGCGTATTGCGCGCACTCGATGAACGCTTCGCCATCCGCAACACCATCGACCTCAGCCCCCTGGAACAGCAGGAAATCTTCCTCGAAGGCACCGGCAGCATGGTCCTCGACCGCGAGCATCGCATCAGCTACGCCTGCCATTCCGGGCGCACCCACGGCGAGGCCCTGCGCCAGTTCGCCGAACGCCTCGACTACCGCCTCTGCGTGTTCCACGCGGTGGACCGCCACCAGGCGCCGATCTACCACAGCAACGTGATGATGAGCGTTGGCCGCAGCCTTTCCGTGGTCTGCCTCGACGCCCTGCCCAACGCCGCCGAAGCCTATGCCCTGGAGCGCACCCTGCGCGACACCGGCAAGGACATCCTAGCCCTCGACTTCGACCAGCTCGAAGGCTTCGCCGGCAACATGCTCGAAGTCCACGACAAGCAAGGCCAGGCGCTGCTGGTCATGTCGCGCAGCGCCTGGAACTCGCTGAGCCCGGCGCAACGTCGCCAGGCCGAGCGCCACAGCCGTCCGGTGGTGGTGAACATCGACCATATCGAACGCATCGGCGGAGGCAGCGCGCGCTGCATGCTCGCCGAAGTGCACCTGCCCGTTCGCAACTGAATCCGACCTCAACAAGAAGGAAGCCATCATGACCCGCTATATCGACGTGACCGACCTCAGCCACCTGGTCGCCCGCAAGGGCCTGACCACCTGCCTTGAAGAGATGGCCGAGTACATCCGCCAGGACTACCTGCGCTGGCACGACTTCGAAAAATGCGCACGGGTGGCCAACCATTCGCCAGACGGCGTGATCGAGTTGATGCCGGCTTCGGATGCCAACCTGTACGCCTTCAAGTACGTCAACGGCCACCCCAAGAACACCCACAACGGCATGCTCACCGTCATGGCCTTCGGCGCCCTGGGTGACGTAGACACCGGCAAGCCGCTGCTGCTCAGCGAAATGACCCTGACCACGGCCATCCGCACCGCCGCCACCTCGGCCCTGGCCG
>DQAA01000406.1 GCA_003523465.1 Pseudomonas sp. | reverse complement strand
TAAACCCGCTCCCACAGGGTCCCCGGTAGAACCCCGAGAGCGGAGTCATCCATGGAATCCCCAGCACCATCCCCCGGCCGCGGTCGTCCGCGAACCATCACCCGCGAGCGCATCGCCGACGTCAGCATCGCCATCGGCCTGCCCAGCCTCACCTTCGTCGGTGTGGCGGCGGCGTTGGGGGNNGAGTCATATGGCCCTGTACAAGCACGTGGCCAATATCGAAGCGCTCAAGTGCCTGGTGGCCGAGGAGATCTTCCAGCGCTGGGAGATCCCCCAGGCCGATGCCGATTCACCACAGGGGCTGGAGGAATACCTGACCGTGTTCGCCGCCTCGGTGCAGGCCTTCGTCAAGACGCACCCGGGCCTGACGCCCTACGTCATCCGCCGGCTGGCCTCCACGGAGTCGATGATCGACAAGATCCACGCGCACCAGGCGCATATCGCCCAGGCCTACGGACTGAGCCTGGAGCGGGCGCGCTGGCTGCTGTCCACCGTGGCGTTCCACGGGTTTGCGGTGGCGGATACGGTGTACACGGTGTCCGGTCGTGAACCGCTGCTGGAAGCGGATCGGGCGGGGGAGGAGTCGGAGATGGAAGTGGAACTGGATGAAGGGATGCGGGCGTTGATCGTGGGGGTGCTGGTGTTGCTGGAGCGGGGCGGGCGCTAGTCGCTATCCTGCGGCAGCCCGCAAACCTGTAGGAGCTGGCTTGCCTGCGAAGGACCGCGCAAGCGGTCCCAAAACCTGCCACGCCGAGGCCGGGGACGAACGCGATCAGTCGGTCGCCGTTAATATTTTTTCATTGTCAGGAATGGTTATGAATGACCAGGGCGCACTGATAGGGCGATTTATCGATCAGGAGTTAAACGGTGCTGTTCGCTCTGTTTTGGAAGGTGTCTTCGAAGAGCGGTTGCGGTCAAAGACTATTTAGTTCAGGGAACTTGAGTTTAATTGCTTTGATGTTTGTCTGGATTTTGAAAAGGGTATTGTCACATTGCAAGATGCCCTCTCCGTTGATGAGGGTAGTTATGTCGAGATGTCCATGGAGTTTTTTGTCTCCGCGTGCTCGCTGGCCACTGAGCTGGTCATTGCTTAAGGTAGGATGGAATGAGTGCTGGCCGATTTTTGCTTGATAGTACAGATGGTGTGATTTTCCGTGGTAATGTTTTCAGGGTGCCTGGGAAGTATCCGTACGAAGAGTTCGTGGATTTTATGGTATTTGAAACACTGGAGAGAAAAACACCTTACGGCTTGATGGTGACATCTGGGTACAAGGCCGGACTGGTGCTGCTGATTTTTCCTGGAGAAAGCCTCGTTGAGGGCGGGGTCGGATTGCAGTGGGTTAAAAGGAACTGGAAGGAATGGGTCTATGCAGACTGTGAGGTTTCCGACGTGTACTTGATGGACGGATATGAAGCAGTCTCGCCAGAATAGTTTACACAGCCGCCTCTTGTTCGAGTGTTCATGATTGACTCTGTATGATCTTGTGGAGGCGAAATATGTATGAGGATTTTGAGAGATATATATCCAGTTTTAGCCTGGAGCGGGAGCCTGGGGACTATTGGTACGACTGCGCAATTCTGGACGCTACCGAGATTTTGATGCGCTTCGATGACGGTGATTGGGAAGCTTTGTTGAGGGGGCTGGACTCTAAAAGTATTTTCTGGAAGAGGCGGCTTGTACAGTGTCTGGGTGGGTTGCATGTTCAAAATGAAATTGAAGTTATTCTAAGAGTTATCGACACTCAGGATGAGGACCTGTTGGTGGATTGTATTGATTCGCTAAGATCTTTGGGTTTGTCAAGGCTTGGCAGGCTGGAAAGGGAAAAAATCATGCTTGGAGCCAGGCTGATATCCATCAATTACTCTTCGCCGGTGAAGGAGGTGCTTGAGGATTTTTTTGAGAATTTCGGTAGTGAAAGCTAGAGCTTTTTTGAGGGGGGCGGGAACGGACTTTCGAGCGTCCCTTTCAACGGCTTTTCCCGTCGCCGACAACGCTTGACCCCACCCCAAAGCTGTCGCATTTAGCGTCAAAACTTCCCCTGTTTCCGACTTTCTTGTAGGCAATTTCCCAAGCATATTCCCGACCCCCGCGTGCTAGCCGGACCAGCTGTCCCTCGACATGATTGAATCACCAGCAACCTTTTTATGGCGACTGTGCGTGCGGGCACCCTCGGGTGCGCCGGGTTTTCTCATTTCACCGGTCTGCTAACCCACGCACAGTCCCCACCCTTCAAGGACATTGCTGCTCCATCCAGCGCTGCAGTTGTCAGCACCCCATCACTTCGCCAACCACGCCACCAGCGCCTGATTGAACTTCCCCGGCTCCTCCATCTGCGGCGCATGCCCCAACTTCGCAAACTCGATCAGCTCCGCACCAGGTATCGCCTTCTGCGTGGCTTTGCCCAGCTCGGGGTATTTACCGATCTTCGCCTTGACCTCAGCCGGCGCGATATCGCTACCAATGGCCGTGGTATCGGTCTGGCCGATCATCAGCAGGGTGGGGACCTGGAGTTTCGGGAACTCGTACACCACCGGCTGGGTGAAGATCATGTCGTAGATGAGGGCCGAGTTCCACGCGACTGCCTGGCGGCCAGGACCAGCATTCAGCCCCGCCAGCATGTCCACCCATTTGTCGTATTCCGGCTTCCAGCGGCCGTCGTAGTAGGTCTTCTGTTCGTAGGCCTTGATGCCTTCCGCCGTCACCTTCAACTCACGCTCGAACCATTGATCGACCGTCCGGTAGGGCACGCCCATGGCCTTCCAGTCTTCGAGACCGATCGGGTTGACCATCACCAGCCGGGACGTTTCGGAGGGGTACATAAGGGCGTAGCNNGGTGGAGTGGCCAATGACGCTGGCCTTGTCGATGCCCAGGTGCTTCAACAGTTCGTGGGTGTTGTGGGCCAGTTGCTGGAAGCTGTACTGGTAGTTGTCGGGCTTGCTCGATGAGCAGAAGCCGATCTGATCCGGCGCGATCACCCGGTAACCCGCCTGGCTGAGCCCCTTGATCGTGTCTTCCCAGGTCGCCGCGCAGAAGTTCTTGCCGTGCAGCAGGACCACCGTGCCGGCCGTCGATCCACGCTTTTGCGCGGGCACATCCAGATAGCCCATTTGCAGGTCCTTGCCCTGCGAGGTGAAGTTCAGGTGCTTCAGGGGATAGGGGTAGGCAAAACCCTCCAGTTGCGGGCCATACACGTTGGCGGCGACAGCGTGTTGCAGGCCTGAACCCAGCAAACCGGCAAGGAGTGCAGCTTGAATTGTGCTTTTCACGGGTCTTGCTTCCTGTTTTCCGAGAGTGGCCACCACTCGGCATTGCCGGGATTAAAGCGGCATTAACAGTCCTGTTTATTCCACCCTCGAAGAACTTTCCGCACCCAACGGACATTCCCCGCACCCAACGGACAGCCCCGATCCCCCAACCCCGTGAAGATGTCTCCAACGTCAACGACTGGAGATATCGCAATGAAGGGGCATTACGTCTACGTCCGCTCGGACTCCGGCGAGCAGTTCCAGGCCTACCTGGCCACGTCCATCGATGGCCGTGGTCCGGGCGTGGTCCTCTGCCAGGAGATCTTCGGGGTCAACGCGGCCATGCGCGAAGTGGCCGACCAACTGGCCGAGGAGGGCTACACCGTGCTGGTGCCGGACCTCTACTGGCGCCAGCAGGCCGGGGTCGACCTGGGTTACAACGAAGCCGATTTCCAGCGCGCCTTCGCCCTGTACGAAGCCTTCGACGAAGGCCACGGCATCCGCGATATCGCCGCGACCCTGAGCCATCTGCGCGGCCTGGAAGCCTGCAGCGACGCCGGCCTCGGCGTGGTCGGCTACTGCCTGGGCGGCAAGCTCGCCTACCTCGCGGCCTGCCGCCTGCCGGAAGTGGCCTGCGCCGTCGGCTATTACGGCGTCGGTATCGAACAGGCACTGCATGAACTGGAAGGCCTGAGCGGTCGCCTGGTCCTGCACTTCGCCGAGATGGACCGCTTCTGCCAGGCCGACGCCCGCGAGTCGATCATCAACGCGCTGAAGCAGAAACCTGGCACCGAAGCCTACGTCTACCCCAACGTCGACCACGCTTTCGCCCGGCCCGCCGGCGATCACTTCCACAAGCCCTCGGCGCTGCTCGCCCATGAACGCAGCATCGCCGCGCTGCGCCGCGCTATCGGCCCGGACTACAACCTGTCGGACCTGTGGGAAGAACATATCCGCCACGAGTTCGATACCCGTGACGTGCCGGCGACCATGGCGACCATGGTGCCCCAGCCCTACGTCAACCATATCCCGACCATGACCGGCGGCGTCGGCTACCGCGAGCTGGCGCGCTTCTATCGCTACCACTTCGTGCATGGCAACCCGAAGGACATGAGCCTGACGCCGATCTCGCGCACCGTCGGCGCCTCGCAGATCGTCGACGAGTTCATCATGAGCTTCACCCACGACCGCGAGATCGACTGGCTGCTGCCAGGCGTGGCGCCGACCGGGCGCTTCGTCGAGATCCCCATGCTCGGGGTGGTCAAGTTCCGCGGGCCGAAGCTCTATCACGAGCATATCTACTGGGACCAGGCCAGCGTGCTGGTGCAGATCGGCCTGCTCGATCCTGCCGGCCTGCCGGTGGCCGGGGCGGTGACCGCGCACAAGCTGCTCGACGAAAGCCTGCCCTCCAACACGCTGATGCCCGGCTGGGCC
>DQAA01000532.1 GCA_003523465.1 Pseudomonas sp. | reverse complement strand
TTCGCCCGTCGTGTCAGCGAAGTACTGGGGCGCGAGCCGTTGCTGGTGGAAGGCGACGAGGTCATTCGTCGGGTCGGCTGGTGCACCGGAGGCGGGCAGGGCTACATCGACCAGGCGATCGAGGCCGGGGTCGACCTGTTCATCAGTGGCGAGGCGTCCGAGCAGACCTACCACAGCGCCCGGGAAAACGGCGTCAGCTTCATCGCTGCCGGGCACCACGCCACCGAGCGTTACGGCGTGCAGGCCCTGGGTGATTACCTGGCCCGGCGCTTCGCCCTGGAGCACCTGTTCATCGACTGTTCCAACCCGGTTTAAGCCCAAACGCACGGGCATATCCATAGATTGTTTCGTTCTAGCCACCCTCCTAAATAGAAGCGGGTGCTGTGGTAGAGTTGCCCGCTCGAACACGGCCCGCTTGGCCGTCCATAAGATCGTTTTCCCGTGAGTAGCCATGGTCGACAAACTGACGCATTTGAAACAGCTGGAGGCGGAAAGCATCCACATCATTCGTGAGGTGGCCGCCGAGTTCGATAACCCGGTGATGCTGTACTCCATTGGCAAGGATTCGGCCGTGATGCTGCATCTGGCACGCAAGGCCTTCTTCCCTGGCAAGCTGCCGTTTCCCGTGATGCACGTCGACACCCAGTGGAAATTCCAGGAGATGTACAGCTTCCGCGACAAGATGGTCGAGGAAATGGGCCTGGAACTGATCACCCACGTCAACCCTGAAGGTGTGGCGCAGGGCATCAACCCCTTCACTCACGGTAGCTCCAAGCACACCGACATCATGAAGACCCAGGGCCTCAAGCAGGCGCTGGACAAGCACGGCTTCGACGCCGCCTTCGGTGGCGCGCGCCGCGACGAAGAGAAGTCCCGCGCCAAGGAGCGCGTGTATTCCTTCCGCGACAGCAAGCACCGCTGGGACCCGAAGAACCAGCGCCCGGAGCTGTGGAACGTCTACAACGGCAAGGTCAACAAGGGCGAGTCGATCCGCGTCTTCCCGCTGTCGAACTGGACCGAGCTGGACATCTGGCAGTACATCTACCTTGAAGGCATCCCGATCGTGCCGCTGTACTTCGCTGCCGAGCGTGAAGTCATCGAGAAGAACGGCACCCTGATCATGATCGACGACGATCGCATCCTCGAGCACCTGAGCGACGAGGAAAAGGCCCGTATCGTCAAGAAGAAGGTGCGTTTCCGTACCCTCGGCTGCTACCCGTTGACGGGTGCCGTCGAGTCGGAGGCCGAGACCCTGACGGACATCATTCAGGAAATGCTCCTGACCCGTACGTCCGAACGCCAGGGCCGCGTCATCGACCACGATGGCGCCGGTTCCATGGAAGACAAGAAACGCCAAGGCTACTTCTAATTTCAGGGTTACTCCATGTCGCATCAATCTGATCTGATCAGCGAGGACATCCTCGCCTACCTGGCCCAGCACGAGCGCAAGGAACTCCTGCGTTTCCTGACCTGCGGCAACGTCGACGACGGCAAGAGCACCCTGATCGGTCGCCTGCTGCACGATTCCAAGATGATCTACGAGGACCACCTCGAGGCCATCACCCGTGACTCGAAGAAAGTCGGCACCACCGGCGAAGAAATCGACCTGGCGCTGCTGGTCGACGGCCTGCAGGCCGAGCGCGAGCAGGGCATCACCATCGATGTCGCCTATCGCTACTTCTCCACCGCCAAGCGCAAGTTCATCATTGCCGACACCCCGGGCCACGAGCAGTACACCCGCAACATGGCCACCGGCGCCTCTACCTGCGATCTGGCCATCATCCTCGTCGACGCCCGCTACGGCGTGCAGACCCAGACCCGCCGGCACAGCTACATCGCCTCGCTGCTGGGCATCAAGCACATCGTCGTCGCCGTCAACAAGATGGACCTCAAGGGCTTCGACGAGCAGGTCTTCGAGTCGATCAAGGCCGACTACCTGAAGTTCGCCGAGGGCATCGACCTCAAGCCGAGCAGCCTGCACTTCGTACCGATGTCGGCGCTCAAGGGCGACAACGTGGTCAACCGCAGCGAGCGTTCGCCGTGGTACACCGGCCCGGCGCTGATGGAAATCCTCGAGACCGTCGAAGTCGCTGCCGACCGCAACTTCACCGACCTGCGTTTCCCGGTGCAGTACGTCAACCGTCCGAACCTGAACTTCCGCGGCTTCGCCGGCACCATCGCCAGCGGCCTGGTGCACAAGGGTGACGAAGTGGTGGTGCTGCCGTCGGGCAAGAGCAGCCGCGTCAAGTCCATCGTCACCTACGAAGGTGAACTGGAAAGCGCAGGCCCTGGCCAGGCCGTGACCCTGACCATGGAAGACGAGATCGACATCTCCCGTGGCGACCTGCTGGTTCACGCCGACAACGTACCGCCGGTGACCGACCAGTTCGACGCCATGCTGGTGTGGATGTCCGAAGAGCCGATGCTGCCGGGCAAGAAATACGACATCAAGCGGGCTACCAGCTACGTGCCTGGCTCGATTGCCAGCATCACCCACAAGGTCGATGTGAACACCCTGGAGCAGGGCGCCGCCAGCGCGCTGCAACTGAACGAGATCGGCCGGGTCAAGGTGGCCCTGGACACCTCGATCGCCCTGGACGGTTACGACAGCAACCGCACCACCGGCGCCTTCATCGTCATCGACCGCCTGACCAACGGCACCGTCGGTGCCGGCATGATCATCGCGCAACCTGTACTGCCCCACGGCAGCACCGGCCAGCATGGCAAGCAGGCTCACGTCTCCACCGAAGAACGTGCCCTGCGCTTCGGCCAGCAGCCGGCCACCGTGCTGTTCAGCGGCCTGTCCGGCGCCGGCAAGAGCACCCTGGCCTATGCCGTCGAGCGCAAGCTGTTCGACATGGGTCGTGCGGTCTACGTCCTCGACGGTCAGAACCTGCGTCATGACCTGAACAAGGGCCTGCCACAGGATCGCGCCGGTCGCACCGAGAACTGGCGCCGTGCCGCCCACGTGGCGCGTCAGTTCAACGAAGCCGGCATGCTCACCCTGGCCGCCTTCGTCGCTCCGGATGCCGAAGGCCGTGAACAGGCCAAGGCGCTGATCGGCAAGGACCGGCTGGTAACCGTCTACGTCCAGGCCTCGCCGCTGGCCTGCCGCGAACGCGACCCGCAAGGCCTGTACGCTGCCGGTGGCGACAACATCCCGGGCGAAAGCTTCCCGTACGATGTGCCGCAGAACGCTGACCTGGTCATCGATACCCAATCCACCAATGTGGAAGAGGGTGTGAAGCTGGTGCTGGATGTGCTGCGTCAGCGTGGCGCAATCTAAGCGCCGGGGCTGAATGAAAGAACCCGCGATGGCGACGGCCATCGCGGGTTTTTTATTGCCTTGGAAGCCGGCTCAAATGTGCTTTTCCGACACCGGAATCACTCGTTTCTCCTTCACCGCCTTGTAGGAAAAGCTCGAATAGATTTCCTTCACTCCCGGCAATGACTGCAGGGTTTCCCGTGCGAATTCGCCGAAGGATTCCAGGTCTCGCGCCAGTACTTCCAGCAGGAAGTCGTAACGTCCTGAAATATTGTGGCAGGCAACGATCTCCGGGATTTCCATCAGCCGCTGTTCGAAGGCGCGGGCGATCTCCTTGGTGTGGGAGTCCATCATGATGCTGACGAAGGCCGTCACGCCAAAGCCCAGGGCCTTGGGTGAGAGGATTGCCTGGTAGCCGGTGATGTAGCCGCTTTCTTCCAGCAACTTCACCCGGCGCCAGCAGGGCGAGGTGGTCAGGGCGACGTTGTCGGCCAGTTCCGAGATGGTCAGTCGGGCATTGTCCTGCAGGGCGCCGAGCAGGGCTCGATCGGTGCGGTCGATGGCGTTGGGCATGATTTGCCCCGTCTTTAGTGGATCGTGGAATTTCATGCCCGGAAAGCCCCGTGGTGGTGGTCATATTTGGAAAAATATTAGTCCATTGCTGGCATAAGCTTATGGCAATCCAACAAGAGGGCATCGCCATGAGCGGCTCCAGCAAGACCCAGGGATTTGCCACCCGTGCCATTCATCATGGCTACGATCCGCAGGCCCACGGAGGGGCGCTGGTGCCGCCGGTCTATCAGACCGCGACCTACGCCTTTCCGACCGTCGAGTACGGCGCGGCCTGTTTTGCCGGCGAAGAGGCCGGGCATTTCTACAGTCGTATCTCCAATCCCACGCTGGCGCTGCTGGAGGCGCGCATGGCGTCGCTGGAAGGCGGCGAAACAGCCCTGGCCCTGGCCTCGGGCATGGGGGCCATCACGGCAACCCTGTGGACCTTGCTGAGGCCCGGCGACGAGGTCCTGCTCGGCAGCACCCTGTATGGCTGCACCTTCGCCTTCCTGCACCACGGCATCGGCGAGTTCGGGGTCAAGCTCAAGCACGTCGACATGGCGGACCTGAAGGCGGTGGAAGCGGCGATTTCCCCGGCGACGCGGATGATCTACTTCGAGTCCCCGGCCAACCCCAACATGCACCTGGCGGATATCGCCGGAGTGGCGAAGATCGCCCGGCGTCACGGTGCGACCCTCGTCGTCGACAACACCTATTGCACGCCGTACCTGCAACGCCCGCTGGAGCTGGGCGCCGACCTGGTGGTGCATTCGGCGACCAAGTACCTCAGCGGTCACGGTGACATCACCGCCGGGCTGGTGATCGGTGCCAAGGCGCTGGTGGATCGGATTCGTCTGGAAGGGTTGAAGGACATGACTGGTGCGGTGCTGTCACCGCATGACGCCTCGTTGCTGATGCGCGGGCTCAAGACCCTCAACCTGCGCATGGACCGGCATTGCGCCAATGCCCAGGCGCTGGCGGAATTCCTCAAGAAGCAGCCGGAAGTGGAAGTGTTGCATTACCCGGGCTTGCCGTCGTTTCCCCAGCATGCGCTGGCGAAAAAGCAGATGGCATTGCCGGGCGGCATGCTGGCCTTCGAATTGAAGGGCGGGATTACCGCAGGCCGGCGCTTCATGAATGCGCTGCAACTGTTCTCACGGGCAGTCAGCCTGGGGGATGCGGAGTCGCTGGCGCAGCATCCGGCGAGCATGACTCATTCCAGCTACACCCCGGAGGAGCGGGCGCGCTACGGGATTTCAGAGGGGCTGGTGAGGTTGTCGGTGGGGCTTGAGGATATCGAGGACTTGCTTGCGGATGTGCGGCAGGCGCTCAGGGCGTGCTAGTGAGTGACAAATGAAAAGGGGCGCCACTGAGGGCGCCCCTTTTTCATTTGCCGCGAATCAGCGTTTCAGGCCGTAGCTCTCGTCGAGCATGCCCGGCGTGTTCGGCGATTTCGGCGCGTAGTCACGTGGGACTTCGGTGTCCTTCGGCGGGGTCAGGCGGTCACGGGGGCCTTGCGCCGCGTCGGAATGCAGGGCGGCCAGCAGGCGCTGGCGGGTCAGGTCGTCAAGGGCCAGGCGGTTGGCGCCATCGGCCAGGTGATCCTGGACTTCCTGGTAGCTTTGCGTGAGCTTCTTGACCAGGGCCGCAGTGCTGTTGAAGTGGGTTACCACTTCATTCTGATAGCTGTCGAAACGTTCCTGGATATCGTCCAGTTGCCGCTGGGTGCTGCTCGGCGCGGCGTTGGGCAGGAGGCGTGCAACCAGGAAACCAACGACGACACCCACTGCCAGGGCCAGGGTCGGCAACAACCAAACTAAGAGCGAGAGTTCCACGAGTCCTTCCTCTATAAACGGCTTTGCTTTACGTTAACGGCTCGAACCTGCGCTGTATACCGCGAAGCATCGCAAATATCTCAGAACAGAATCATTCAGCTAGACGAGTCGACCCTTGCCGGGGTCACGGAGTTTAATGCCTTGCTTACCCGCGAAACCCCCGTACTCATCGACGGCCCGGTCGGCCAACTGGAAGCCTTGTATCAGGATGTGCCCGACGCCCATGGCCTGGTGCTGATCTGCCACCCCAACCCGATTCAGGGCGGGACCATGCTCAACAAGGTGGTGTCGACCTTGCAACGCACCGCGCGAGACGCCGGGCTGATCACCTTGCGCTTCAACTATCGCGGTGTCGGCGCCAGTGCCGGCAGTCATGACATGGGCAGCGGTGAAGTGGATGACGCCCAGGCCGCTGCGGCCTGGCTGCGCCAACAGCATCCCGAACTGCCGCTGACCCTGCTCGGTTTTTCCTTTGGCGGGTTCGTCGCGGCGGCCCTCGGTGGTCGCCTTGAAGCGCAGGGTGTGGCGCTGAAGCAGTTGTTCATGGTGGCGCCCGCCGTCATGCGCCTGACCGGCAGCGAAGCCGCACCGCAGAACGTACCGCTGACCATTGTCCAGCCAGACGCCGACGAGGTGATCGAGCCACAAGTCGTCTACGACTGGTCCGCTGCGTTCCCGCGCCCCCATGAGCTGCTGAAAGTGGCAGAATGCGGACACTTTTTTCATGGCAAGCTGACCGACCTCAAGGATCTGGTACTGCCGCGTCTTTCGAACTGAGCCAAGCCTGATAAGCGAATACCCATGACTACGCGCATTCTCACCGGCATCACCACCACCGGCACTCCGCACCTGGGCAACTACGCCGGTGCCATCCGCCCGGCGATCCTCGCCAGCCGCCAGCCCGGTGCCGACTCGTTCTATTTCCTCGCCGACTACCACGCCCTGATCAAATGCGATGACCCGCAGCGCATCCAGCGCTCGCGTCTGGAAATCGCCGCGACCTGGCTGGCCGGTGGCCTGGATCCGGAGCAGGTGACGTTCTATCGCCAGTCCGACATCCCCGAAATTCCCGAGCTGACCTGGCTGCTGACCTGCGTCGCCGCCAAGGGCCTGCTCAACCGCGCCCACGCCTACAAGGCCTCGGTAGACAAGAACGTCGAGAACGGCGAAGACCCTGATGCCGGCGTGACCATGGGCCTTTACAGCTACCCGGTGCTGATGGCCGCGGACATCCTGATGTTCAACGCGCACAAGGTGCCGGTGGGCCGCGACCAGATCCAGCATGTGGAAATGGCCCGGGATATCGGCCAGCGTTTCAACCACCTGTTCGGTAATGGCAAGGACCTGTTCGTCCTGCCGGAAGTGGTGATCGAGGAGAGCGTGGCGACCCTGCCGGGCCTCGACGGTCGCAAGATGTCCAAGAGCTACGACAACACCATCCCGCTGTTCAGCAGCGCCAAGGACATGAAAGACGCGATCTCCCGCATCGTCACCGACTCCCGCGCACCGGGGGAGGCCAAGGATCCGGACAACTCGCATCTGTTCACGCTGTACCAGGCGTTCTCGACGAGCGAGCAGACCGTAGCGTTCCGCGAAGAGCTGCTGCAGGGCCTGGGCTGGGGTGAAGCCAAGCAGAAGCTGTTCCAGCTGCTCGATGGCCAGCTCAGCGAATCCCGTGAGCATTACCAGCAACTGATTACCCGTCCGGCGGACCTGGAAGACATCCTCCTGGCTGGCGCCCAGAAAGCCCGCAAGGTCGCCACGCCATTCCTTGAGCAACTGCGCGAGGCCGTTGGCCTGCGTTCCTTCCGGTCCATTGCCCAAGGTCCGGTCGAAACCAAGAAAAAGGCCGCGAAAACCGCGCGCTTCGTCAGCTTCCGTGACGAGGACGGCAGTTTCCGTTTCCGCCTGCTGGCTGCCGATGGCGAGCAGTTGCTGCTGTCGCGCAACTTCGCCGACGGCAAGGCTGCGGGTGCGGTAACCAAGCAGTTGCAGCAAGGCCAGGAACTGGACGTACGCGCCGAAGGCCTGGGCTTCAGCCTGTGGCTGGAAGGCGAAGCGGTCGCCGAGGGCCCGCAGTTCGCGGATGCCACTGCTCGTGACGCCGCCNNGCAGGACTGACGGCTTATCGGAAGTCTGATTGCCATTACCCGGGGCCGTCGCTACAGTGACGGCCCGCTTTTGTTGCCTTGCTAACGAATTATGACGCCCTTAGAACGATATCAAGCAGATCTGAAACGTCCCGATTTCTTCCATGACGCGGCGCAGGAAACTGCGGTACGCCATCTGCAGCGTCTGTACGACGATCTGGTGACGGCGCAGAACAACAAGCCGGGCATGTTCGGCAAGCTGTTCGGCAAGAAAGAGCAGGCGCCGGTAAAAGGTCTGTATTTCTAAGGTGGGGTAGGCCGGGGTAAGACCTATCTGGTCGACACCTTCTTCGAAGCGCTGCCGTTCAAGGAAAAATCCCGCACGCACTTCCACCGTTTCATGAAGCGCGTGCACGAAGAGATGAAGGGCCTCAAGGGGGAGAAAAACCCGTTGACCCTTATCGCCAAGCGTTTCGCCGAAGAATCCCGGGTGATCTGCTTCGATGAGTTTTTCGTCTCCGATATCACCGACGCTATGATTCTCGGCACCCTGATGGAAGAGCTGTTCAAGAACGGCGTGACCCTGGTGGCCACTTCCAACATCGTTCCGGACGGCCTGTACAAGGACGGCCTGCAGCGGGCGCGCTTCCTTCCGGCCATTGCCCTGATCAAGCAGAACACCGATATCGTCAACGTCGACAGCGGCGTCGACTACCGTCTGCGCCACCTTGAGCAGGCAGAGCTGTTCCATTTCCCGCTGAACGAAGAAGCCCACGAAAGCCTGCGCAAGAGCTTCCGCGCGTTGACTCCGGAATGCACCCAGGCAGTGGAAAACGATGTGCTGATCATCGAGAACCGCGAGATCCGTGCCCTGCGTACCTGTGATGACGTGGCCTGGTTCGACTTCCGCGAGCTCTGCGACGGCCCGCGTAGCCAGAACGACTACATCGAGCTCGGCAAGATCTTCCATGCCGTGCTGCTCAGTGGCGTGGAGCAGATGGGTGTGGCGACCGACGATATCGCGCGGCGCTTCATCAACATGGTCGACGAGTTCTATGACCGCAACGTCAAGCTGATCATCTCGGCCGAAGTCGAACTCAAGGACCTGTACACCGGTGGTCGTCTGACCTTCGAATTCGCGCGGACCCTCAGCCGCCTGCTGGAAATGCAGTCCCACGAATTCCTGGCGCGGGCGCACAAGCCCTGAAAACGACGAGGCCCGTGTGGGAACGGGTGA
>DQAA01000531.1 GCA_003523465.1 Pseudomonas sp. | reverse complement strand
GGCGCGCAGCATCGCCCAGCCCACGGCGAACACCAGCACGCCAGCCACGCAGAAGCCGACGCCCAGTTTCTTCCGCCTGGCCCGCCGTGCGGCCACGGCATCGCCGGTCGGCCCGGGTTCAAGTGTGTTCATGGTGCATTGTCCTGTGCTCGGCCCTGGCGGCCTGTAACCGCCGACAGGGCCGAAGGCTCACTTGTCGCTCGGCGTGACCAGTACCGTCTCGTCGCTGTCGAGCACGAACACGGCCATCAGCCTGGCCGGCTTGGTGTCGCTGGCGTTGGCACTGACACCGTGGAATGCGCCCGGCGCCTCGTACCAGTTCTCGCCGGGCTTGTAGACCTTGGCCGGCTCGCCATTGACGCTGCTGCGCACTTCACCTTCGAGCACGGTGGCGTAGATGAAGGCGGATTTCGGGTGCCTGTGCGCAGGCGATGCGGCGCCCGGGGCGTAGTCGACGATCACCCCGCGCATGCTTTTGCCGGGAACGTTCGGCAATGCGCGGTCGAAGACCACGGTGACTTTGCTGACCGGTGGTTCGGCGGCCAGAGCCGGGGTAATGACCAGCGCGCTGAACGCGGCGGCCAGGAAGGTACGGCTGAACATGGTGGAACTCCTTCTGCGGGTCACAGGAATGAGTGATTCAGTGGCGCGCCAGCCAGGCTTCAAAACGGGTCGTGCCCAGTCGCGCGTCTTTACCGGGGGTGAGGGCCTTGTCATCGAGTTCGGCGCCGAAATAGCGTGCGTGCACATCCGCCACCACGCGACGCGGGTCGCCGCTCAGGCGCAGGAAACGGCGCACCAATTCATCCAGCGGCATCGCCTCGGGGCCGGCAACTTCCAGCGTGTCGTTGGCTGGTGACGCCAGGGCCACATCGGTCAGGGCCAGCACCACATCATCCGATGCCATGGGCTGGAACAGCGCGGGCGACAGGCGAATCTCCTCGCCCACCGCTCCAGCCTGGGCGATGCCCTCGACAAACTCGAAGAACTGGGTGGCGCGCACAATCGTATAGGGCAGCCCGGCGCTCTTGATCAGCGCCTCCTGGGCGACCTTGGCCCGGAAGTAGCCGTTTTCCGGCAGCCGCTCGCTGCCGACGATCGACAGCGCAACATGATGCTTGACCCCTGCGGCCTTCTCGGCCGCCAGCAGGTTGCGGGTGGAAGTCTCGAAGAACTCGAGCACCGCGCTGTCTTCCCAGGACGGCGCATTGGCCACATCCACTACCACATCCACGCCATTCATCGCCTCTGCCAAGCCCTCGCGGGTAACGCTGTTCACCCCCGTGCTGGGCGCCGCCGGGACGGCCTGATGGCCGCGCTGGCGCAGACTGTTGACGAGCTTCGAACCAATGAGGCCAGTGCCTCCAATAACCAGGATTTTCATGGGCATCTCTCCGGGTGCACGACCGCGATCATTGCCGTCGTCAGGGTTCGAGCATGCGCCGCGGCCGGTGCAGCGTCCTTGCCCGCTGGCTGGATTTGCCTTCAGGCAAGCTTGGTTTTCCGTCCAAACTGTTCAATACCCGCCCAGGCAAGTGCAGCCAGCGAAACGCTGCTTTATCATCGGCCCATACCAGAAAACAGTCGCCTCGGACACGAAGCCTAGGGCGTGCGAGGGACATCACGTGCCATTCCAGTTTGACGACTTTGTGCTCGACGAGCAGCGCAGGGAGCTGACCCAGCGCGGGCTGGCCGTGGCCATCGGCCCGCAGGTGTTCGACCTGCTGCTGCAGTTGGTCACCCATCGTGACCGGGTGATGGGCCGCGACGAGCTGCTGGCGCTGGTGTGGAACGGCAAGATCGTCTCCGAGTCGACCATCACCAGCCATATCAACGCCGTGCGCAGGGCCATTGGCGACTCCGGCGAAGAGCAGCGGCTACTGCGCACCGTGGCGCGCAAGGGCTATCGTTTCGTGGGCGAGGTAGCGCAAGCCCACCTCTGCGAAATCCCCACCCTTGCCGAGCCTGTAAACGCTTCAGCGCCCGCCCTCCCGGAAAAGCCCTCGATTACCGTACTGCCCTTCCAGAACCTGAGCGGTGATCCGGACCAGGACTATTTCGCCGACGGCATGGTCGAGGACATCATCGCCGCGTTGTCGCGCATCCGCTGGTTGTTCGTGATCGCCCGCAACTCCAGCTTTACCTTCAAGGGCCAGCGTATCGATGTGCAGCAGGTCGGCCAGGCCCTTGGCGTGCGCTACGTGCTCGAGGGCAGCGTGCGCAAGGCCGGGAAGCGGGTACGCATTACCGGCCAGTTGATCGAAGCCAGTACCGGCGAGCACTTGTGGGCCGAACGTTTCGAAGGCCAGCTCGACGACGTGTTCGAGCTGCAGGACCAGGTGGCTGAAAGCGTGGTAGGTGCCATCGCACCGCAACTGGAGCGCGCCGAAATCGAACGGGCCAAGCGCAAGCCTACGGCTGACCTGTGCGCCTACGACTACTACCTGCGCGGCACGGCGAAGCTGCACAACGGTACCCGCGAAGCCATCGCCCAGGCGCTGCCGCTGTTCTACCGGGCCATCGAGTGTGATGCGGAATTCGCCTCGGCCTATGGCATGGCGGCATGGTGCTACTTCTGGCGCAAGCTCAATGGCTGGATGGATAACCGTGCCGAGGAAATCGCCGAGGGTGCTCGCCTGGCGCGGCTGGCCGTGGAGCTGGGGCGTGACGATGCGGTGGCGCTGACCCGCGGCGGGCATGCGCTGGGGCATCTGACCGGCGATCTGGATGGCGCCATCGCCCTGCTGGACCGGGCGCGCCTGCTCAATCCCAACCTCGCGCCGGCCTGGTACCTGGGCGGGATACTTCGGGCACTGCGGGGCGAAACGGAGACGGCCATCGACAATATCAACCACGCCGCACGGCTAAGTCCGCTGGACCCGGAGATGTTTCGCATGCAGGTGGGAGTTGCATTGGCGCACTTCTTCGCAGGCCGGCTGGATGAGGCTGCGGCGTGGGCAGAGAAGTCGCTGCTGAACCTGCCCAGCCTGCTTGCAGCTACGGCCCTTTTGGCCGCCAGCCATGCGCTGAGCGGTCGAATGGATAGCGCGCGCCAGGCGATGCAGCGCTTGCGCGCGCAAGACCCGGTGCTGCGGGTGACGGCTTTGAGGGAGTGGTTGCCGATCTACCGTGATGAGGATCTGGCCAGGCTTGCCGAGGGGCTAAGGTTGGCGGGGTTGCCGTAGTCACTTGCGGATATGCAAGACAGGGACGTTCGGTGATGTGACAAGACGCCTTCATCCAGCGGTTCAGGGCCAGAGAATCGCTGGCTCACGATTGGGCCTGAGTTGCCAGGAGCGCATGATATTTCAGCCCTCGACAGAGACACTAAGAATCCGATGTANNGCTTGTGCAACAGTGGGATCCCACACTCATAGGCCTCTCGCAGGCGGGTGGGCGCAGTGTCACCCGTAATGATCAGCGCGGGTACCGGGACTATCAGTTTTTTTCGAACCAGTTCGATAGCGCGGTCGCCGCTCAGATTTGAACGCAGACGATAGTCGCTGATGATGAATTGCGCCGACCATCGCCTCACCAGTGCCAACGCGTCCTCGACATCCTCAGCCACCCTGCAATCGCAGCCCCAGCTTCCGAGCAATTCGGCCATTCCTTGACGAACGCTCGCATCATCCTCGATGACCAATACGCGCAGGCCATTCAGCGATGGGAGTTGCGATGGCATCGTGGCAAACGCTTCGACTGGATTGTTGCTGAAGTCATGCTGTTTAGCTTTGGGCAGTCGTACACGGAATACGCTGCCACGACCCGGCTGTGATATCAGGCTCAGGTTATGCCCCAAGGACCGGATCAAGCCTTCGGTAATAGCCAGGCCGAGTCCCAGGCCCTTGAGACGGTCTCGCTCAGGGTTACCCACTTGATAGAACTCACGAAAGACGTTTTTCTGTTGCTCTGGGGTAATACCGATTCCCGTGTCGAAAATATCAATGGATATACCATCACTGCGCTGACGAGCAGCAATCAGCACCCCGCCGGTGGTGGTATAACGAATGGCATTGCTGATCAGATTACGCAGGATCAGCTCCAGCAATATTGGATCTGAATAAGCGGCAAGGCGGGTCTCCCTGCTTCGGTAGAGGATTTTTTTCATATCTGCCTGGCTACCGAATTCGTTTTCCAATTTGTGCAGCAGAGGCTGTAAATGAAATGCACATGGTTTCGGCTCGACGACGCCTGCTTCGACGCGGGAAAAATCCAGCAGTGCATTGAGCATATCTGCTGATGCCAGACCGGCAGCTCGTGCATTGCCAAGCGTCTTGCGTTGTATATCGGTAAGTTCACTACCTGCCAGCACTTCGAGGAAAAGCTCCTGAGCATGAACAGGCTGCCGCAGGTCGTGGCTGGCCGCAGCAAGAAATTTCGACTTTGCCAGATTGGCATTTTCTGCCTTGATCCTGGCCTGCTCCGCTCGTTCTGACTCCAGCCGAAGACGCTCGACCAGATCCAGGTTCTCGAAGCGCAGGGCTATTGAGCGCTGCGAGGTTTTTTGAGCAAGTCGCGCCTGGCCGATTTGCCCCATGACAAAAAGCGTGCATCCGATGGCCAACAGGCTGTACTCACTGTCTTCAATCAACAGCAAGCTGCTGTTGATTATGAGTAACTGCGCGAGTTGCATGCACAGGTAGAGGGGCAATACTGGCGCCAATAGCGACACGGCATTGCTGCTTACCCCGGCCAGTGCCGCCATAGTCAGAAGCTGCTCAGGCAATGAAGCCTTGCCCATCACGATCAAACTCAGAGAACCCCATGCCAGCCCTTCGATGACCTTGATTGCGCACATCTGCAGCGTAAGTCGGGAAATGTTGTGCGCCGTCACACCATTGCGTAACGCAATCCAGGCGTAGCCAACACACACTATTCTGCTGAGCGTCACGAGAGCAAACCAGCCCAGTATCCAGGTGTGGTTATCAGGGGTCTTGAGTCCGAGCAGCAGTACAAGTGCGAGAGCGGTCCCCAGAAGCAGAGAGCTTTTCATGCTTTGGAACACGAGTGTTACTTGTTCGATACGAATATCAAGATCGAGATCAGGGTATATATTTTTTTGCATCAGAAAATCAATCCCAGGCGCCGTGCCATGAACGCGGCCTCGGAGCGACTGGAGACCTGCAGAATTTGAAGAATCGCTTGAACATGCCCGCGCACCGTATGTTCTGAAAGATCAAGTTGTCGGCCAATCGTCTTGTTCGATAGCCCATGACACAACAAATCGAGCACTTGATATTGGCGGGGAGTCAGATTGGGTTTCTGGCCGGTCGATAGTGTATCTTCCTGCACATGACCTTGATGACGTGCCGACTCATTCGTTAAAACCTGATTAATCACCTGTAGAATTCTTGCAGCGTTCTCGGACTTATGGACAAAGCCTTGCGCACCCCGCGCAATAGCCTCCTGGATGACGAGCGTCCCTTGTATTGCTGAAATGACCACTATCTTTGCTTCAGGCCATTCCTGCTTGAGCATTGCAATACCTTCAAGACCGTTCAGCGCTTCCAGTTGTATGTCGAGAAGCACCAGGTCGACAGGCGCCCCCTTGCAAAGCAGTGCTGAGGCCAGCGAATCGGCTTCGAGGATCTCCACATCATCCAGCCCGGCGCTCACAACCATACCGATTCCTGAGCGAACCAGCGCATGATCGTCTATCAGGAGGATTCTTGTTGTCATGGACTGCATCCAGGCGATGTGAGAGTGATCCATTCGTGCAGTCAGTCCAAATGGACTATAGGCAGGGATAAATGGTCCCGATATTATGGATCATAGCTTTTTGATATCACTCTTGCAACTTGGTCCGATTGGTCAGGTTTAACGTGAGAAATATTAGTGATCGCTGTTTTAAAATTAATTCATTCCCTTTTGTTATTGTCTGGAGCCCGTGCAGCCGTTTAGCTTAAGTGGATTTGAACGCTTACCTTTCGGCGGGCATTAATTTTTTATTAAAAAATAGTTTCGAAAAACATCGACGACGCTTAGCCGCATCCCCGTATTTAATGACTCGCTCCACTCATCGATCAAGGTACAAGGTTTATGGTCAAGTATCATCAGCGGTCAATGTTTGCCCCGGTGTGTCTGGCACTGCTCGCTGCCACCGGTTTCGCGGGTCATATTCAGACCGTGCAAGCCCAGGAGCAGGGATCGCTCTGTTCACCCGGTACCCAGGGTGCTCTGGAGGTCGAGTTCATCAACAACTCCAGTCAGCCTGTCAGCTTCCATTGGATGGGCTTCGACTGCTCGGAGGGTGGAGGACCAGAACTGGCTCCTGGCCAGCGTGAGAAGGGAACCACCTATCCCGGGCACATTTTCCTCGTTCGCGGCAAAGGCGAACAGGTTCTGACCACCTTCGTGGCCTCCAGCAGCAATCGCACCTTCGTGGTCGATGACCGCTTGGCAGCGAGCGTTGCCGCCGAGAGTGACCAGCACAGTGAAGGCACATGCTCGCCGCGCAGCAATGGTCAGTTCACCGTCGAGTTCGTCAATACACTCAACGAGCCAATCACGATGCAGTGGATTGGATTCGATTGTGAGGTCAACGTACTCCGCACAATTCCCGCGAATAGCAGCACTCAGGAAAATACCTACCCTGGTCACGTATTCCGCTTTGTTGATATGAGCGGTCGCGAACTTTACTCCTTCGATGTCTCTCAAGACGAAACGCGTTATGTGATTGATGAAGATTAACAATTCTGCGTCCGAGTCATGCGAAGGACAGAAGGGCCAAGATATACCGCTCCATTATCGCTACCCATCCGAACACACGGCCACTGACTGGCCGCTACCCCATGCACTCTATTAACAATTAAGAAGGAGCTTTCCTGATGTCTAACTTCATGCGCTCATGCGTTGCTGCGGCAGTTGTCTTTACTGCGGGTCAGGTCAATGCGGCCTGCAAGATCTCCGAGCATTGGGACTTTCAGGGGCAAACCGGCGTGGTACAGGACAATGATTACCTGCGGTTCGCCGTTGAAGGATCGCCCGAAGACCGGCATCTTCCGGCCAAGAAGAACAGGACGTTCTGGGATGCGAGCTGGCGAAACAAGATTTCAGCTGTCGAGTTGTCGCCGAACTGCAAGGCCGTTTTCTTCATGACGCCTGGCCTGGGCCAAGGCCATGTGGTGGTAAAGGAAACTACGCCGCGACTTCCTGAAAATATCAACGACAAGACTCAGGGCATGATCTGCGAATGCGCCAATTGAACAACGCATGACCCTCTCTCTGTAGGCGGTAAGCTCTCTAACCAGCGCGGAGGCCGTTGCTCCTGGCGAGTCTCCGTAATAGACGCTTGGCTTCGGAGCAGTTGCTGACCGGTCAGATATCGTTGCAGTGGCTGCCTCTGGCCGATCGCTGCCCTTCGCGAAAGGCCGCTTTGGGTCGATAGCGGCCACTCATGAACAGCTGCAATCGACCCCCAAGCAGCCGTTACCCCACAGAAGTAGACACTACCGAACCCTGCCTCACTGATCGGCCGGGCATAGATACCGGCGCAACTGCTCCCCGAGAACCTCGAATGCCTGAGCAATCCTTTTAACCTTGCGCAAGTCATTGTGCATTGCGATCCATACATCAACTTCGAAGCCGAAACACTGCGGCAGCACATGCACAAGCCCGTGGCTCCTTGCTATTTGTACCGGGCAGAGACCGAAGCCCAATCCCGCTTTCAGTGTGGCGAGTTGAGTAAGGTGGTGATCAGAGACGATAGCGAAATTCTGGTTGGCATCGCATAGCCCGGCGTCGACCAGTCGACGCAAGTCCGCCGAGCGTCTGTCCGGCCCGATCAACGGCCGCTGGCGCAGCGACGGCAGGCAGGTTGGATTACCGTACCGCTGCAGGCACTCGACACTGGCGTGGATGCCGATCTGCAAACTGCCGACGCGCCGCACCGCGATATCAGCTTCATTGGGCCGCATCAGCCGCACGGCAATATCCGACTGCAACCTGGCGATGTCCTCCAGGGTGTCGCCGATGCTCAACTCAAGTCTCAGTCCAGGGTGTTCGTAATGGAAGCTGCGTAGTAAACCGGGCAGCACCTCGACGCCAAGTAACTCGCCACAGGTCAGCCGAACCGTGCCGTTCTCCACCGACATTTCACCGCTGGCCATGCGGTTGAAGGCCTGGGCCGCAAGATCCATGGCCTCCACATGCTCAATCAGGCGACGCGCCCCGCCAGTCGGCGTCAGGCCAAGAGGTGTGCGGGTGAACAGGCTCACACCGAGAGTTTGCTCAAGATGGTCGAGGCGCCGGCGCGCGGTGGCCTGGGCGATACCAAGCAATCTCGCCGCACCGCTCAGGCTGCCAGAGCGCAGCACGGCGAGAAACACACGCTGGCTCTCCCATTCAAGACCGCTCATACATTTTTGGCCAACAGCTGCTCCTTATTTGCTCTTCTGCCCGAGTCAGCGAAAAGAGATCATGCGCCCGAATTTTTCCGGGCGTCATTGTAAGGAGTCAACGCATGAGAATCACCGGCCAGTGCCGATGCGGGCAAGTCAGCATTGAAATCGTAGCGCAGCGACTGCCGCCACTGTATGCCTGCCATTGTTTGAACTGCCAGCGCTGGAGTGGCAGTGCATTTGGCCTGCACATGCTGTGCGCGGCTTCAGCTGTACAGTTGACGGGCGAAACGGCGACTTACACGCATGAGCACCAGGGGCAAACGTCCACGCAACATGCCTGCGGCATATGCCATACCCGTCTGTTCAACGAGACAACGGCAGCGCCCGGCATGAGTGTGGTACGGGCCGGAGTGTTAGAGGGGGCTGAACTTTTCGAGCCGGATGCGCATATCTGGACACGACGCAAGCAACCATGGTTGGTGCTACCGGAAACCGCTGCACAATGGGAGGAGAGCCCGACGCCCGAGGCATTCGCCGCTGCACTGGGGTAAAGGCCTGGTCGCCCCTGTCAGCCCCCTCACAACTCCAGCCCCCAGGTCTGACTCACCAGCTTCTTGCCAAACTCATCCACCGGCTCCTCCTCGATCAACTCGAACCCCGCCTTGCGGTACAGCCGTCCGGCATCGGCCAGTACGCTCATGGTCCACAGCACCATGCGCGTATAGCCACTGTCCCGGGCAAAGCGCAGCGTCTCTTCGAGCAGCCGATGGCCGATGCCCAGCCCACGGGCGCCAGGGTCAACATAGAGCATGCGCAGTTTGGCGGTGGTTTCGTCATGCCGGACGACGAAGACCGAGCCGATGACCTTGCCGTCCTTTTCCGCGATCCAGCAGCGCTCCGAAGACGGATCGAATTCGCGCAGGAACTTCGCCACGATCTCCGCAACCAGTGCTTCAAAGTCCGAGTTCCAGCCATATTCCCGGGCGTACAACTGCGCCTGCTGCTGCACCACCTGGCCCATGTCGCCTGCCTGGGGCGGGCGCAGCAGGTAGGTGGCGTCACGCTCGCCGAGCAACGACCGGATCTGGCCCATGGCCTGGACCAGTTGTTCCTGCTGGCTAGCCGGCAGGTCCTGGAGCAGCCGCGCCACTTCCTCGCGGGCGGCCTGCTCGAGGGAGGCAAGGACGGTCGCCCCCTGCTCGGTGAGCTGGAGCACGGTCGCGCGAGCATCGCTGGTTGAGCGCGACTTGCTGACCAGGCCACGCTTTTCGAAACCGGCGATGATCCGGCTCAGGTAGCCGGCATCGAGGCCAAGCAACTGGCGCAGCCCGGCGCTGGTCAGGCCGGCGGCATTGCCCAGTTCATAGAGAATGCGACTTTCACTGAGGGAGAAACCGGTGTGNNGCGCCGATCTGACGGGTGTAGAAACGGTTGAAACGGCGGATGGCGTCGGCGCGTTCCAGAAGCACTGTGGTCATGATAGGGATCGCTTCAATTGATTGACTAAAGCAAATATATATTTGCTCAAGGCAATCATGTCAACGTATGTGTCACGGTGAGGTAGACTCTTCCCCTTTTTTGCACCAAGGACCTGCCCCGCATGGACGCCCGCTTCCCCGCCCTTCTCGCCCTGCCCCTTGCCCTCGCCGCCTGCTCCTCCGCGCCTCCCGCAGCCCAGGCACCTGTCGGCAATCCCGGCCTTGAAGTCTTCGAAGCGTTGATCGACCAGCCTCCTGCCTACGACTC
>DQAA01000626.1:6163-8181 GCA_003523465.1 Pseudomonas sp. | reverse complement strand
ATCAGCACGCCACCGAAACCGAGGCGGTCGGCCGCCTGGGCAACCTGCTGCAGATAACCGTGGTCGACGGCGCGAGCGCCTTCGGCGGTGCCAAGGTAATGGCCGTCGCCATGGGTCGGAAGAAACCAGAAAATGTTAAGGCTCATTGGAGTTGTCTCCTAAGGGTGGCTCAGACCGGGGCGGCGCCCCGGCTCGGGCAAAACGTCAAGGCGCGGTGGCGACCTTGGCCGGTGGCGTCCAGATCACGTCCTTGATGCTCAGCGGCTTNNAAGGGCGGTGAAGGTGTCGGCGATCTTCTGCTGCGCGGCGACCACTTCCGGAGTCAGGAAGCCGGCACCGTAGCCCTGGCGCTTGACCGAGGTCAGGGTGATATCAGCCGGCAGGCCGAGCAGAGGCGCGACCTGGTCGGTCACTTCCTGCGGGTTGGCCTGGGACCATTCGCCGACGGCGCGGACTTCTTCGATCAGCGCGCTGACCACTTCCGGATGTTTCTGCGTGTAGGGCTTGGTCGCCAGGTAGAACTGGTGGTTGTCGACGATGCCCTGGCCATCGCGCAGGGTGCGGGCCTGGAGTTGCTGTTCGGCGGCGGCCTGGTACGGGTCCCAGATCACCCAGGCATCGACGCTGCCACGCTCGAAGGCGGCGCGGGCATCGGCGGGCGGCAGGAATACCGGCTGGATATCGCTGTACTTCAGGCCGGCGTCTTCCAGGGCGCGGACCAGCAGGTAGTGGACGTTGGAGCCTTTGTTCAGGGCGACTTTCTTGCCTTTGAGTTCCTTGACCGACTGGATCGGCGAACCCTTCGGCACCAGGATTGCCTCGCTGTGCGGTGCTGGCGGCTCGTAGGCGACGTAGAGCAGGTCGGCGCCGGCAGCCTGGGCGAACACGGGCGGGGTTTCGCCGGTCACGCCGAAATCGATGGAGCCGACGTTGAGGCCTTCCAGCAGCTGCGGGCCGCCGGGGAATTCAGTCCATTGCACCTGCACGCCCTGGGCGGCGAGGCGCTTTTCCAGGGAGCCCTTGGCCTTGAGCAGGACCAGGGTGCCGTACTTCTGGTAACCGATACGCAAGGTCTCGGCCTGGGCTTGGGTGATGGCGCCGAAGGTAACAGCCGCAGCGAACAGAGCGGCCAGACCACGACGCAAAACGATAGTGCGCATAGCGCTCTCCTTTTGCAGTTGTTGGGTTCGGGCTGCACCTGCTTGCCTCGTTGTCGGGCCAGTAAGGTGGGGGTGACGCGATGGAACGGTGGCTAACGGATCAGATGCTCCAGCGGGCACTGATCAGGCGTTCGTTGAGCAGGCCGGGCGCCAGGGGTTTCGGGCGGCGGGCCAGGGCGCTGTGGAACAGGTCGAGCGATTCGTTCAGGCGCTGCTCCAGGGCGGGCGCCAGGTGGGCCGGGACGTTGCCCTGGGCGTAGGCGATCTGGCTGTCGTCGGCGAAGATCCCTTGCAGGGTCTCCTGCGCCTTCAGGGCCGAGAGCACCGGCTTCAGTGCGTAGTCCACCGCCAGCATGTGGGCGATGCTGCCGCCGGTGGCGATGGGCAGTACCACCTTGTGGTTCAGGGCGCGCTCGGGCAGCAGGTCGAGCAGGGTCTTCAGGGCTCCGGCAAAGGACGCCTTGTACACCGGGGTCGCGACGATCAGGCCGTCGGCCTGTTCCACCAGCTGCTGGAAATGCTGGACCTGCGGGCTATCGAAACGGGCATGAAGCAGATCTTCGGCCGGGAAGTCCCGCACCTGGAACGTCACCACTTCCACACCCTGGCCTTGCAGCCAATCGCGGGCGCGCTCGAGCAGCACGCCGGACCGTGAACGCAGGCTGGGACTTCCACCAATAGAAACGACCAACATTGAATGCGCATCCTTGGAACTGTTCTGAAGGGCCCGCGAGTTAGGTGGCTCGCTGGAATGGAGTGACATTAACAGTTGGTTGCATATATCTAGAAATCATATTTTTTCATTTGTTTATATGAATTGGAGATATGACTTTTGGACTGCGGAGAACCCCTGTGGGG
>DQAA01000626.1:0-6133 GCA_003523465.1 Pseudomonas sp. | reverse complement strand
AGCTCCCACAGGGTTCTTTGCAGGCTTTGAGAGAGTGGAATTGCAGGCAAAAAAAAGGGCCGTCGAAACGGCCCGAAAATCCCTGCGATGGCTAAAGCAAATTCAACGGTTCGGCTGCGGGGTCAGGCGCAGGTACGGCTTGACCGCGCGGTAGCCCTTTGGAAAACGGCGCTTGATCTCTTCCTCGTCCTTCAGCGATGGCACGATCACCACGTCGTCACCGTCCTGCCAGTTGGCCGGGGTGGCGACCTTGTGGTTGTCGGTGAGCTGCAACGAGTCGATCACCCGCAGGATCTCGTGGAAGTTGCGCCCGGTGCTGGCCGGGTAGGTGATGGTCAGGCGGATCTTCTTGTTCGGATCGATCACGAACAAGGAACGCACGGTCAGGGTGTCGCTGGCATTCGGGTGGATGAGGTCGTACAGGTCGGAGACCTTGCGATCGGCGTCGGCCAGGATCGGGAAGTTCACCGTGGTGGCCTGGGTTTCGTTGATGTCCTCGATCCAGCGGTGATGGGAGTCCACCGGGTCCACCGAGAGGGCGATGGCCTTGACCCCGCGTTCGGCGAACTGCTCCTTCAGCTTGGCGGTGAAGCCCAACTCGGTGGTGCACACCGGGGTGAAGTCGGCCGGGTGCGAGAACAGCACGCCCCAGCTGTCGCCGAGCCACTCGTGGAAGCGGATCTTGCCGGCGCTGGAATCCTGTTCGAAGTCGGGGGCGATATCGCCGAGTCTGAGGCTCATGGTGCGGCTCCTTGGCTGAATGCGTTGATGGCTCAACTGTGCCTGTGCCCGACCTAAATTAAAAAGAATAAATATCGATTTATTTAGACTTGAATCGAATAACAAATAACGGACAAAACAACGCCCGCGCGGCACGAAGCCGGGCGGGCGCTGGGTATCTCGCGACTGGTTACAGCAGCGGGATGGAGTAGCTCAGGATGACGCGGTTTTCGTCCTGGGCGTGGTTGGCACTGGTCAGGTCGCTGCGCCATGCAGCGTTTTTCCACATTACGCCGAAGTTCTTCAGCGGGCCTTCCGGTACCACGTAGGCGATGGTGATGTCGCGTTCCCACTCGGAGCGGTCGCCGATGGCAGCGTCGATGTTGTCGCCTTTCAGGTAGACCACACCGGCGGTCAGGCCTGCGACGCCGACCTTGGCGAAATCGTAGGAGTAGCGAGCCTGCCAGGTGCTTTCACCGGCGCGGCCGAACTTCTGGATCTGCGAGTCGGTGATGGTGTAGTTGGACGAGCCGTCACCCTGGTTCAGCCAAGGGAAGTCGCTGTCGCCACGGCTCTTCTGGTAGCCGCCGCCGAAGGTGTGACCGGCAACGGTGTACAGGAACAGTGCGCTGTACAGGTCGTTGTCGACTTTGCCCTTGGTGGTGACGCCGCCGTAGTAGCCGGAGGTGTAGTAGGCAGCGGTGTCGCCGTTCTTGCCGTCATCGGTGCTGTGGAAGTAGCGGAAGTCGGACTTCAGCACGCCCGGGCCGATTGCCCAGTTGTGTACCGCACCCAGGAAGTGCTGGTTGTAGAAGTCTTCCAGGCCGCCGTACCAGTACTGGACCAGCAGGTCCTTGTTCACCTTGTAGTCGGCACCGGCATAACGGAACTGGTTGCTGAAACGACCGGTCTTGGCGTTGTTGGCGCCAGCGATGGACAGGCCTTCGGTGTTCGAGGAGTTACGGCCCTTGACGTGCTCGATCTGGCCGGCAGTCAGGGTCAGGTCCTTGATTTCGTTGGAGACGATCTGGCCGCCTTCGAAGGTCTGTGGCAGCAGGCGACCGTCGTTGTACGAGATGACCGGGGTCTTCGGCAGCAGGGTGCCGTAGCGCAGTTCGGTCTGGGAGATCTTGACCTTGGCGGTAGCGCCCAGGCTGGAGAAGTCGTTGACAGCTTCACCGTTGCTCTCGCTCGGGAAGACGATGCCGCCGTAGTTGTTGCTGGTCGGGTTGCCGTGGTGAGCGCGGCTCGAGTCCAGGCGAACACCGTACAGGCCGATGGCATCGACACCGAAGCCGACGGTGCCTTGAGTGAAGCCGGAGGTGTAGTCGAGCTGGAAGCCCTGGCCCCATTCACGCTGGGTGTTGCCGCCATTGGTGTCGCGGTTGTTGCTGTCGATGTAGAAATTGCGCAGCTTCAGTGTGGCCTTGCTGTCTTCGATAAAACCGGCAGCGCCTGCTTGCTGGGCCAGAACCCCAAGGGCCACGGCAAGAGTCAGGGTCGACTTCTTCATAGATGAATTGCTCCTCTCGTTTTCTAATTCTTGTGGTTCGTTAACGGCAGGATCTTGGCGTCCCGCTCGTTGTCGATGGGCGATTAGCACCAATGGATGACCGTTGAGTCAATCGTAACTAGTCGTTTCAAGACTTTGGTCTAATGCGCCGCGGTGGGGTCGAAGCATAATTACAATTTGATAAATCTAAAAAGAATTATTTGTGTATTTTTCAGATTTTTTTGACATATCCAACAAATTTTTCACAAACGTTCCGTCACATAAGCTAATTCCAAAAAAGTATTTTCTGATTATTTTTTAGATCATCTAGTTTTATGGCATTTCCACCTCGCCGGAAGCGCCTGTCATGAAACCGTCACGTCCACTCAAAGTATTCACCGCCATCGCCCTGACCGGCTTGACCCTGGTCAGCCATGCGGCGGGACTCACCGTCGGCTACCAGACCGGCATCGACCCCAGCAAGGTGCCCCAGGCCGATGGCGCCTACGAGCAGGCGATCGGTGAAAAGATCGACTGGCGCCGCTTCAACAGCGGCCCGGAAGTGGTCACCGCGATCGCCTCCGGCGACGTGCAGATCGGCAATCTCGGCTCCAGTCCGCTGGCCGCTGCGGCCTCGCGCAAGCTGCCCATCGTGGCCTTCATCGTTTCGGCGCAGATCAACGCCGCCGAAGCGCTGGTGGTGCGCAACGGCAGCGGTATCGACAGCCCGCAGGACCTGATCGGCAAGACCATCGCCACGCCCTTCGTCTCCACCTCCCACTACAGCCTGCTCGGTGCGCTCAAGCACTGGGGCCTCGATGCCCGCCAGGTGAAGGTGGTCAACCTGCAGCCGGCGGAAATCGCCGCGGCGTGGAAGCGAGGGGATATCGACGGTGCGTTTGTCTGGTCGCCGGCGCTGGGCGAGATCCGCAAGACCGGCAAGACCCTCACCGACGCCGCCGAAGTCGGCGGTTGGGGTGCGCCGACCTTCGAGGTTTGGGTCGCGCGCAAGGACTTCGCCGAGAAGCACCCGGATGTGGTCGCCAAGTTCGCCAAGGTCACCCTGCAATCCTTCGCCGACTACACCGCCAACAAGGCGCAATGGACGGCGGATTCGGTCCCGGTGCAGAAGATCGCCAAACTCACCGGCTCCAACCCCGCCGACGTCCCCGAGCTGCTCGCCGGCTCTGCCTTCCCCGATGCCCAGGCCCAGGCCGGCCTGCTGCAAAGCCAGACCCCGGCGGCGATCGCCGAGACCGCGAAGTTCCTCAAGGAGCAGGGCAAGGTGGAAACGGTGCTGCCGGACTACGCGCCCTTCGTCAGCGCGAAGTTCGTCCAGTAAAAACAACACGGCCCGCTCCCATGGAAAAACTGCAATTTATTGATTTGCATGGCCCGTGTGGGAGCGAGCTTGCTCGCGAACGGCGGCGAAGCCGTCGCAAAATCTGAGTCCGCGATTTTCCTGACACACTGAGGTGGATGGTTTTGGGGCCGCTTCGCGGCCCTTCGCAAGCAAGCTCGCTCCCACAGTGGTCGCGGCGCCGTGAAGCCTTCAGCAAATGGAGGTGATTTCGCTTCTCGCGCTTTAAGGCGCATCCCCCACAGGTTAAATTGCCAGCACTTTCCGGCCCTCATCCAGGCCGGGTCTTTCATCGAAGAAGGAGCTGTGCGCATGGGTCTCTGGGACGACTTGAAGAAAAAAGCCATCACCGCCAACCCTGAACTGGCCGCAAAGGCCGCGCAGGCATTGGACAAGGCGAAGGAGATGGCGGTCGAGGCCGGGCAGAAAGCCGCGCCGATGCTCAAGGAGGCCAGCGAGAAGGCCAGTGCCTTTGCCCAGGAGAAGACCCCGGTGCTCAAGGCGCAGGCGCTCAAGGCCATCGACGATGCCAAGGTCCGCCGCGCCGAGTTGCGCGAGCAGGCGCTGCGCGACAAGGCGGCCCGCGCGGAAATGATCCGCACCATGTACGACATCACCCTGCACCCCGGCGATGTCAACTTCATCGAAGAACCCTTCCACCATTTCGAACGCCAGTTCGGCTTCTTCATGGTCACCGGCCAGGTTCTCGACAGCCAGAAGCGCAACCACAACGAGCTGCATGCCAGCCACCACCACAGCGGTGGCAGCGGTCGCATGTACAACGGCCACGGCTCGATGAGTGGCGGCTCCTCCTCCATGCAGATCAGCTCCACCAGCGTGCAGGAGCACGAGTTCTGGATTCGCGACGACGAAGACGGCAAGGAGTCGTGCTTCAAGGTGCACGACTCGTCGCTGAACCTGCGCGAAGGGCAGCAGGTCAGCATGGTGTTCATGCACCCGGCCGACAGCCGCGCCGGCAAGATGATCGCGCTGTACAACCACAATTCCGAGCGGGTCTGCGTGATCAACGATCCGCAGCGCATCAACCAGATGTTCGGTATCTACGTGGAGGAGCCGGGCTTCTTCAACGGCACCGAAGTGATGAATACCCGTGACCGCCTGCTGCAGGCGCTGGACCAGCGTATCAGCCAGCTGGGCCACTACATGGCGGTGCACGGCAAGCGCTCGGGGACGCTGATCGAGGGCGAGCGGGGCGATTGAGGCAAGGCCGCCGGGTTCAGGGCCAGGCCTGCCCCCGGCGTTTTCCTAGCGGACTTCTTCGTACGGCAGGCCGACGTAGTTCTCGGCGATATTCGCCAGGCCCGCGGTGGAGTTGAGGAAGTACTCGCGATCGGCCTCTTGCATCTTGCGGTCCCAGGCGTCTTTCTGGCCGTCGAAATCGTGCAGCAGGTTGGTCATGAACCAGCTGAAACGCTCGCCTTTCCACACCCGGCGCAGGGCCAGCTCGGAGTATTTCTCCAGCAGGTCGGTGCGGCCTTCGCGGTAGACCTTGACCAGGATCCGGTACAGGTAGCAGACGTCCGACGCCGCCAGGTTCAGGCCCTTGGCGCCGGTGGGCGGAACGATATGCGCCGCATCGCCGACCAGGAACAGCTTGCCGTACTGCATCGGCTCGACCACGAAACTGCGCAGCGGGGCAATGCTCTTTTCCAGCGACGGCCCGGTGACCAGGCGCTCGGCCACTTCCTGGGGCAGGCGTGCCTTGAGTTCGTCCCAGAAACGCTCGTCGCTCCAGTCCTCGACCTTGTCGGTCAGCGGCACTTGCAGGTAATAGCGGCTGCGGGTCAGCGAGCGCTGGCTGCACAGGGAGAAGCCGCGCTCGTGCTGGGCGTAGATCAGCTCTTCGTTGACCGGTGGGGTGTCGGACAGCAGGCCGAGCCAGCCGAACGGGTAGACCCGCTCGTATTCGGTCAGCACGCCTTCGGGAATGGTCTTGCGCGACACGCCGTGGTAGCCGTCGCAGCCGGCGATGTAGTCGCAGTCGATGCGCTGGCGCTCGCCGTCTTTCTCGAAGGTGACATAGGGGCGCTCGCCCTTCACTTCGTGCAGTTGCACATCGTTGGCGGCGTAGATGATCGGTGCGCCGTTGGCGCTGCGGGCGTCCATCAGGTCGCGGGTGACTTCGGTCTGGCCGTAGACCATCACGCTCTTGCCGCCGGTGAGTTCGCTCAGGTGGATCGGCACGCGCTTGCCGTCGAACACCAGTTCCACGCCCTCATGGACCAGGCCCTCGGCGTCCATCCGCGCGCTCACCCCGGCCTCGCGGAGCATATCGACGGTGCCCTGCTCCAGCACGCCGGCACGGATGCGGCCGAGCACGTAGTCGGGGGTCTGGCGTTCGATGATGACGTTGTCGATGCCGGCCTTGTGCAGCAACTGGCCGAGCAGCAGGCCCGACGGACCTGCGCCGATGATGGCGACCTGAGTATTCATGGCGTTGTCTCGTGTTTGTTTTTAGGTGTGAGAGCGCCTGTATTTTTTGCTGGATAAAGCGGGAAAAGAAGGTGATTTGTCGCCTGAAAATTGCACTTTTGCAAAAT
>DQAA01000421.1 GCA_003523465.1 Pseudomonas sp. | reverse complement strand
CGCATGGCCTGGTCCTGCGGCTCGCCGGCGATGACCGCATAAAAGGCCTGCAAGGTGCGCTCGCGGTCTTCGGCGGGCAGCAGGTCGAGATAGTCCAGGTCCTTTGGCAGCGGCTGGCGCGGGTCGTAGCCGAACAGCGCCTGGGTCCCGCGGGACCAGCTGATCCGGCCGCTCTCGACATCCCAGAACCAGGCGCCGAGACGGGCGCCATTCAGGGCTGCCAGCAATTGCGGGGCGTTTTCCCAGGTCTGCTCCGACTCCTGGGGATCGGCCGCGTGGATACGCGGAAGGCGCGGAAAACGGGGTGTCTTGGGCATCGATACCAGACCTTTGGCAGATACGCTTCCTTGGTACAGGCCTGTCCGGAATGGCCGGCGGCCTCAGGGTTGTCTCGCATGGCTGTCGAGCAGTGCCATAAAGGCTCTGGCTGCGTTCGATAACGTTCGTTCCGTATGAAGAATGTAGCCTAGCTGGCGAGTCAGCTGTATGCCCGGCAAGGTGATGGAAGCGACCTGTTCATCGAGCATGGTGCGCGGCAAAACGCTCCAGGCCAGGCCGATGGATACCATCATCTTTATGGTTTCCAGATAGTTGGTGCTCATGGCGATGTTCGGCGTCAGGCCCTGGCGCTCGAAAAGCCGCTGGACGATATGGTGGGTAAAAGTATTGCCGCCTGNNGGCGGCAGCTTTTCGTGCCAGCGGGTGCTCCGGGGCGACCACGAAATCCAGCGGGTCGTCCCAGACCGTCACCGCGCGAACCAGGCCATGAGGTTCCGGTGCCAGGGTGATGACGGCGATTTCCGCCCGGCCATGGAGGATTTCCTCGTAGGCCACTTCCGAATCGAGGAACTGGATATCCAGGGCGACCGCCGGATACTGCCGGGTAAAGGCCCGCAGCAAGGGCGGCAGGCGGTGCAGGCCGATGTGATGGCTGGTGGCCAGGGTCAGACGCCCGCTGACCTCGCCGGTGAGGTTGGTCAGGGCCCGGCGGGTGTCGTCCAGCACATTGAGGATCTGGTACGCCCGGGGCAGCAGGGCGCGACCGGCCTCGGTCAGGCTGACCTCGCGGCCAAGACGGTCGAACAGGCGCACGTCCAGTTGTTGCTCAAGGCCGGCGATGCGTTTGCTGATCGCCGGCTGGGTCAGGTGCAGGCGTTCGCCGGCCCCGGAAAAGCTGCCGGTTTCGGCAATCGCGATAAAGGCGTTGAGGTTGGCCAGGTCCACGACTCGGATTCCTTTTGGTTATCCAAAGCATAAAAATTATGAATTTGAGTTATCCAATCTAACGCCATACCATCAGCCGTACAAGCCAAGGGGTTATTGGCATAGAAAGACTGATGAGGAACGCCTGATGGCCGGCAAAACGCTTTACGACAAGCTCTGGGATTCGCATTTGGTCAAGCAGCGCGACGATGGTTCGGCGCTGATCTACATCGACCGTCACATCATCCATGAAGTGACCTCGCCGCAAGCCTTCGAAGGCCTGCGTCTGGCGGATCGCAAACCTTGGCGCATCGATGCCAACATCGCCACTCCCGACCACAACGTACCGACCACGCCGGAGCGCAAGGGCGGTATCGAGGCCATTGCCGACCAGGTGTCGCGCCTGCAGGTGCAGACCCTCGACGAGAACTGCGACGAGTACGGCATCACCGAATTCAAGATGAACGACGTGCGCCAGGGCATCGTCCACGTCATCAGCCCGGAGCAGGGCGCGACCTTGCCGGGCATGACCGTGGTCTGCGGTGACTCGCACACTTCGACCCACGGCGCATTCGGCGCCCTGGCCCACGGCATCGGCACCTCCGAGGTCGAGCACGTGCTCGCCACCCAGTGCCTGGTCGCCAAGAAGATGAAGAACATGCTGGTGCGCGTCGAAGGCACGTTGCCGGCTGGCGTCACCGCCAAGGACATCGTCCTCGCCGTGATCGGCAAGATCGGCACCGCCGGCGGCAACGGCCATGCCATGGAATTCGCCGGCAGCGCCATCCGCGAGCTGTCCGTCGAAGGCCGCATGACCATCTGCAACATGTCCATCGAAGCCGGTGCCCGTGTCGGCCTGGTGGCGACCGACGCCAAGACCGTCGAATACGTGAAAGGCCGTCCATACGCGCCGAAAGGCGAGCAATGGGACCTGGCCGTCGAAGCCTGGAAAGACCTGGTCTCCGATGATGACGCGGTGTTCGACACCGTGGTCGAGCTGGACGCCGCCGAAATCAAGCCGCAGGTCAGCTGGGGCACCTCGCCGGAGATGGTCCTGGCCGTCGACCAGCGCGTACCGGATCCGGCCGCCGAGGCCGATCTGGTCAAGCGTGGTTCCATCGAGCGCGCCCTCAAGTACATGGGCCTGAGCGCCAACCAGGCGATCACCGATATCCAGCTGGACCGCGTGTTCATCGGCTCCTGCACCAACTCGCGGATCGAAGACCTGCGCGCCGCGGCGGAAATCGCCAAGGGCCGCAAGGTGGCCGCGACCATCAAGCAGGCCATCGTGGTACCGGGCTCCGGCCTGGTGAAAGCACAGGCCGAGAAGGAAGGCCTGGACAAGATCTTCCTCGAAGCGGGCTTCGAATGGCGTGAACCGGGCTGCTCCATGTGCCTGGCCATGAACCCGGACCGCCTGGAGAGCGGCGAGCACTGCGCGTCCACTTCCAACCGGAACTTCGAAGGTCGCCAGGGTGCCGGTGGTCGTACCCACCTGGTCAGCCCGGCCATGGCCGCCGCCGCCGCCGTCACCGGCCGTTTCATCGATGTACGCGAGTTGATCCAAGGGAGCGCAGCATGAAAGCCTTTACCCAGCACACCGGCCTCGTTGCCCCTCTGGACCGTGCCAACGTCGACACCGACCAGATCATTCCCAAGCAGTTCCTGAAGTCGATCAAGCGCACCGGTTTCGGGCCGAACCTGTTCGACGAATGGCGTTATCTGGATGTCGGCCAGCCGTACCAGGACAACAGCAAGCGTCCGAAGAACATGGACTTCGTCCTCAACCACGACCGTTACCAGGGTGCCAGCGTATTGCTCGCCCGTGAGAACTTCGGTTGCGGTTCGAGCCGCGAGCACGCCCCATGGGCCCTGGAAGAGTACGGTTTCCGCAGCATCATCGCGCCGAGCTACGCCGATATCTTCTTCAACAACAGCTTCAAGAACGGCCTGCTGCCGATCATCCTCGCCGACGCCGAAGTCGACGAGCTGTTCAAGCAAGTCGAAGCCGATCCGGGCTACCAGCTGACCATCGACCTGCAAGCGCAGACCGTGACCCGTCCCGACGGCAAGGTGCTGGGCTTCGAGATCGACGCGTTCCGCAAGCACTGCCTGCTCAATGGCCTGGACGATATCGGCCTGACCCTGCAGGACAAGGACGCCATCGGCGCCTTCGAAGCCCGTCACCGCGCCAGCCAGCCATGGTTGTTCCGCGACGCCAAATGATGTGTTGAATGTGCTGGCCTCATCGCTGGCAAGCCA
>DQAA01000575.1 GCA_003523465.1 Pseudomonas sp. | reverse complement strand
GCTGCGTGCCGGCGCTGGCCGCCGGGCTGGTGCCGCGGGCGATTGCCGGGTTTGTCGGGCGCTATCCACGGGCGCGGGTGCTGTTCGAGGCTGACTGCAGCTTGCTGGACGAGTCAGTTGAATTCGTTATCGCGGATTGCCGGGAATTCGAGGGCGATTCGGCGTATCGCGTGCAGAAGCTGAGGGCGCGGAGCTGGCAGTTGAACTGCCGGGCCGGGCATCCGTTGGCGCTGCAGGAGAGCGNNGGCCTGGCCGTTGGCGATTCCCAGCGGTGAGCCAAGTCTGGCCGAGTTGCCGGCGACCATCGAATGTGTCGATAGCCAGGGCCTGCGTGGCGTGCTGCTGGGGTCGAATGCCCTGGGGGTGAGCCATGGCGGGCAGGGGCTGGTGCGCTTGAAGGTCGAGGGTTGGGCGGTGGGCGAGGCGCGGTATGGGATTGTCAGCCGGGCTCGGCAGCGCTTGTCACCGCTGGCGGAGGCCATGGTGGAGTGGGTGCTGGAGGTGGATCGGGTGGGGGATGAGATGGATCTGGGGTTGGTGGCGGTCTGATGGATTTTCAGTGAGTTTGAGGGCCCTATCGCTGGCAANNGCCGGCGATGAGGCCCTCAAGGCCTCAGATGTTCTCGACCTTCTGCCAGACCTTCGGCTTGAAGAACAGGGTCTCGCCCCGAGCCAGCCCGGTCAGGCTGTCATGATCCTTGACCACTTCGGCCTCGATCAGCTCGCTCTGCCCTTCCACCTTCAAGGTCACCCGGGTGGTCGCACCCAGCGGCCGGATATCCCGCACTTCGGCAACGTGATGCCCTTCCACCTCGTGCCGCGACAGCGACACCTCATGGGGACGGAACAGCACATGATGGTTCTCGCTCAGGTGCAGGCGGTTCGAATCACCCAGGAAGTGATAGACGAAATCACTGGCCGGATTCTCGTACACCTCGCCCGGCGAGNNNCATGGCTTCTTCCTGGTCGTGGGTCACGAACACGGAAGTCAGGTTGATGTCCTCGTGCAGCCGCGCCAGCCAGCGGCGCAGTTCCTTCCGCACCTTGGCATCCAGCGCGCCGAACGGCTCGTCCAGCAGCAGCACCTTGGGCTCCACCGCCAGGGCGCGGGCCAGGGCGATACGCTGGCGCTGGCCACCGGACAACTGCTCCGGGTAGCGATCCGACAGCCAGTCCAGTTGCACCATGTTCAGCAGCTCATGGACCTTCTCGGCGATCTTGCTTTCGCTCGGGCGCTCGCCCTTGGGCTTCATGCGCAGGCCGAAGGCGACGTTGTCGAACACGCTCATGTGGCGGAACAGGGCGTAGTGCTGGAACACGAAACCGACGTTGCGATCCCGCACGTCGTGGCCGGACACGTCCTCGCCATGGAAGACGATATTGCCGTCATCCGGGGTTTCCAGGCCGGCGATGATGCGCAGCAGGGTGGTCTTGCCGCAGCCGGACGGGCCGAGCAGGGCGACCAGTTCGCCGCTGTTGATATCCAGGTTGATGTTGTCCAGGGCCTGGAAGCTGTTGAAGCGCTTGCTGACGTTACGAACTTCGATCGACATGAATTATTCCTCCGCCGCACTGTGGCGCAGACGGTTAATGCGGTTCTCGCTCCACTGCTTGAGCAGCAGGATGAAGAGCGCCAGGATCAGCAGCAGGCTGGCTACGCTGAACGCCGCGACATGGTTGTATTCGTTGTAGAGGATCTCGACATGCAGCGGCAGGGTGTTGGTCACGCCGCGGATGTGGCCGGATACCACCGACACCGCGCCGAACTCGCCCATCGCCCGCGCGGTACACAGCACCACGCCGTAGATCAGGCCCCATTTGATGTTCGGCAGGGTCACGTGCCAGAACATCTGCCAGCCGTTGGCGCCGAGCAGGCGCGCGGCCTCCTCTTCCTGGGTGCCCTGCTCCTGCATCAGCGGGATCAGTTCACGGGCGACGAAGGGCACGGTGACGAAGATGGTCGCCAGCACGATGCCCGGCAGGGCGAAGACGATCTGCACGTCGTGGTCCTGCAGCCACGGACCGAAGAAGCCCTGGGCGCCGAACATCAGCACGTAGACCAGACCGGCGATCACCGGCGAGACCGAGAACGGCAGGTCGATCAGGGTCACCAGGATGCTCTTGCCGCGGAAGTTGTACTTGCTCACGCACCAGGCCGCGCTGACGCCGAACACCAGGTTCAGCGGCACCGAGATGGCCACGGCGATCAGGGTCAGTTTCAGGGCGGACAAGGCATCGGCTTCGAAGATCGCTTCGAAGAAGGTGCCCACGCCCATTTTCAGGCCCTGGGACACCACGATCACCAGCGGCAACAGCAGGAACAGGGCGAAGATCAGCCAGCCAAGGCCGATCAGGATGCGCCGGGCGGTAGCGCTGCCACGGCGGGCGGCGTTGGCCGAAGCGGCCGCGCCAATTGCGGATGCAGACATGCTCAGGCCTCCTTCAAGGGGTTTCGATGCGCCGCTGCAGCAGGTTGATCAGCAGCAGCAGGATGAAGGAAACCACCAGCATCAGCACGCCGATGGCCGTGGCGCCGGTGTAGTCGTACTGGTCGAGCTTGACCATGATCAGCAGCGGCAGGATCTCGGTCTTCATCGGCATGTTGCCGGCGATGAAGATCACCGAACCGTACTCGCCGACGCCACGGGCAAAGGCCAGGGCGAAGCCGGTGAGCCAGGCCGGCAGCAGCGCCGGAGCCAGCACATGACGGAACACCTGCAGCGGCTTGGCCCCCAGGCAGGCCGCGGCTTCCTCGACTTCCCGCGGGATATCGGCAAGCACCGGCTGCACCGTACGCACCACGAACGGCAGGGTGACGAAGGTCAGGGCCAGGGTGATGCCCAGCGGGGTGTAGGCGATCTTGAAACCGAGGTCGGTGGCGAACTGGCCGACCCAGCCCGAAGGCGCATACAGGGCAGTCAGGGCGATACCGGCAACGGCGGTGGGCAGGGCGAACGGCAGGTCGATCATCGCATCGATGATCTTGCGCCCCGGGAAGGTGTAGCGCACCAGCACCCAGGCCAGCAGGGTGCCGATCAGGCCGTTGATGATGGCGGCCAGGAAAGCGGTGCCGAAACTCAGCTTCAGCGCGGCGAGGACTCGCGGAGCGCTGACGATGTTCCAGAACTGCTCCCAGGTGAGTTGGGAGGCGTGGACGAACATGGCTCCCAGCGGAATGAGCACAATCAGGCTGAGGTACACCAAGGTGTAGCCCAGCGTCAGCCCGAAGCCGGGTATGACGGGAGAGATACGACGCGACATAAAGGTCCCTGGTTGAACGCACGAGGCCCGGGACTAAAGCCCGGGCCCATGCTGGCTACGAAACAAGCATTCTAGACAGGCGAAATCACTGCGCCGAATAGATCTGGTCGAACACGCCGCCATCGTTGAAGAACTTGGGTTGGGCAGTCTTCCAGCCACCGAAGTCTTTGTCGATAGTCACCAGGTCCAGTTTCGGGAACTGATTGACGTACTGGGCAGCGACCTTCTCGTCACGCGGACGGTAGAAGTTGTCGGCGGCGATCTTCTGGCCGACCGGGCTGTACAGGTACTTGAGGTATTCCTCGGCGATCTGCTCGTTGCCCTTCTTCGCGGCGTTCTTGTCGACCACGGCCACCGGCGGCTCGGCGAGGATCGACAGGGACGGCACGACGATCTCGAACTTGTCGCTGCCACCGTCTTCCTTGAGGGCCAGGAAGGCTTCGTTTTCCCAGGCCAGCAAGACGTCGCCCTGGCCGTTGTTGACGAAGGTGATGGTCGAGCCGCGGGCGCCGGTGTCCAGGACCGGAACGTGCTTGAACAGCTCCTTCACGTATTCCTGGGCCTTGGCTTCGCTGCCGCCGGCCTTCAGGCCGTAGGCCCAGGCGGCGAGGAAGTTCCAGCGGGCGCCGCCGGAGGTTTTCGGGTTCGGGGTGATGACCGAGACGTCTTTCTTGATCAGGTCGCCCCAGTCCTTGATGCCTTTCGGGTTGCCCTTGCGCACCAGGAACACGATGGTCGAGGTGTACGGGGTGCTGGCGTCCGGCAGGCGGGTCTGCCAGTTCTCCGGCAGGGTCTTGCCGAGCTTGGCGACTTCATCGATATCGCCGGCCAGGGCCAGGGTCACCACGTCGGCGCGCAGGCCGTCGATCACTGCACGGGCCTGTTTGCCCGAGCCGCCGTGGGATTGCTGGATCTTCACCTTGTCGTCCGGATGGGCTTGCTGCCAGTGCTTGATGAACTCGGCGTTGTACTGCTGGTACAGCTCGCGGGTTGGGTCGTAGGACACGTTCAGGAGTTCGAAGTCCTTGGCGATGGCGGAACCGGCAAAAACGGCACTGGCGAGCGCGGCCAGGGCAAAACGGCGGATAGACATGGTGAAGCTCCCGATTGGCTTTTTTCTAATGTGGTGTAACCCGGTGCGGCGAGCTTCAGCTCGGCTTGTTGCCCGGGTTCTGCAGGCGGAATTTTTCCTTGCGTTCGATCTGCACGACTTGCGCGTTGTGCACGGTGATCTCCACTGCGCCGAAACGCAGATCGCGCAGCGCGCTCTGGATTTCACGCAGGATGGTGGCTTCGTCCTGACCGTCAACGCTACGCAGAGATGCGCTCATGCTCGTGCTCCTGAAAATGAGGGGGCCCTGGAGCAGCATGTGTAGGAAGGTGACTGCGCCTGGTGTGGGAGCAATCTTAGGGGGGGCTGAATATTCTTAAAAATACTATTTAAGAATTTTTATATAACTGAATTGATTGTGACATTTGAAAGACAAC
>DQAA01000280.1 GCA_003523465.1 Pseudomonas sp. | reverse complement strand
GGAGAACGGCGGTCGGGTCGGGTTGCGCACCGGGCGCGAGGCTCGCGACAAATATGGCCGGACCCTGGCCCAGGTGTACGGCCGCTCTGGCGACAATCTATCGGCCCGCCTGCTCAGCGAAGGGCTTGGCTTTCATGTGGCGGTGGCGCCGAACGTCAGCCTGGTGACCTGTCAGAAGCAGGCCGAGCGGGTGGCGCGCAAGGCTGGTCGGGGTGTCTGGCGGCATTCCCCGGTGCAGGGCGCGAGCGCGCTGCGCAGTTCAGGCTTTGCCTTGGTGGGCGGAAAAGCCAGCCATATCCAGCGCAATCGCAGCGGGATCCGTATCGAAATCGACAACTCACTGATCCTGCAGGTGCCAGCTCGGCTGCAGCGAGACTTTCCTGCGTCCTTCACCGCCGGGCTCATCGGGCGCCGCGTCGAAGTTCGTGGCTGGGTGCTGGATCGTTCCCGCAAATCGCCCCTGAAACCCGGGGAAAAACGCTGGTTGCTGATGCTGACCGACCGGAGCATGCTGGAACGGGTCAATCGCTGAAAAATTGTGAACATTTTTTAATGTCGATTGTACACACTGAAAGCCTTGAGCTACGCGGGTCTTGGCTGAAAGTCGTAGGTTAAAGGCCTTGACACAAGTGACCGGGCAGTCTTGTCGGCCCATTGCTCTTTGCGTATCCTCGGCGGTCCGTCAGAACAGTAAACAAGCGGAATGCCCACCATGTCAGATCTGAAAACTGCCGCTCTCGAATATCATGCTCAGCCTCGTCCGGGGAAACTGAGCGTCGAGCTCACCAAACCGACCGCAACCGCACGTGACCTGGCGCTGGCCTACAGCCCGGGTGTCGCCGAGCCGGTGCGTGAAATCGGTCGCGATCCTGAGCTGGCATACCAATACACCGGCAAGGGCAACCTGGTCGCAGTGATCTCCGACGGTACCGCCATTCTCGGCCTGGGTAACCTCGGCCCACTGGCATCCAAGCCGGTCATGGAAGGCAAGGGTGTTCTGTTCAAGCGTTTCGCCGGTATCGACGTGTTCGACATCGAAGTCGACTCGGAAAGCCCGCAAGCCTTCATCGACACCGTCAAGCGCATCTCCATCACCTTCGGTGGCATCAACCTGGAAGACATCAAGGCGCCTGAGTGCTTCGAGATCGAGCGCGCCCTGATCGAACAGTGCGACATCCCGGTCTTCCACGATGACCAGCACGGCACCGCGATCGTTACCGCCGCCGGCATGATCAACGCCCTGGAAATCGCTGGCAAAACCCTCGGCGACGCCAAGATCGTCTGCCTGGGCGCCGGCGCTGCTGCCATCTCCTGCATGAAACTGCTGGTGAGCATGGGTGCCAAGGTCGAGAACATCTACATGATCGACCGTACCGGCGTGATCCACGCTGGCCGTGACGACCTGAACCAGTACAAGGCGGTCTTCGCCCACGCTACCGACAAGCGCACCCTGGCCGATGCCCTGGAAGGCGCTGACGTGTTCGTCGGCCTGTCCGGTCCGAACCTGCTGAGCGCTGAAGGCCTGAAGTCGATGGCGGCCAACCCGATCGTCTTCGCCTGCTCCAACCCGGATCCGGAAATCTCCCCGGAACTGGCGCACGCCACCCGCAACGACGTGATCATGGCGACCGGTCGTTCCGACTACCCGAACCAGGTCAACAACGTTCTGGGCTTCCCGTTCATCTTCCGCGGTGCCCTGGACGTTCGCGCCAAGCGCATCAACGAAGAAATGAAGATCGCCGCCGCCAACGCCCTGAAAGACCTGGCCAAGCTGCCGGTTCCGAAGGAAGTCTGCGACGCCTACAACGTTGAAGCGCTGGAATTCGGCCGCGGCTACATCATTCCGAAGCCGCTGGACCCGCGCCTGCTGAACGTGGTTTCCGATGCCGTGGCCAAGGCCGCCATCGAATCCGGCGTAGCGACCCTGCCGTATCCGAAGCACTACCCGCTGAACAGCGTGGATGAAGTCTTCAACGGCTGATCTGCTGAAGTAACAACAAAAAGCCCCGGCTCGTGAGAGTCGGGGCTTTTTTATTGGGCTTGGGATTTGCTGTGTTCACAGGTATCGCGTGTGCCGCATACCCCTGTGGGAGCTGGCTTGCCAGCGATGAGGCCAGCAAAGCCAACAAGGATCCAGGATCAGAACAGATCCATCGGCGCCGCCTCATCCGCTGGCAGCGGGCTGCCTGGGGCGCTGCCATTGCCCAGCTCGTTCACCGACGGTGGCGTGTCCTCGGCCTTGAACAGCTCGAAGTACGCATTCGGCGTGCTCGGCGTAGCAGCACGGCCACTGACCGGGTCGATGCGCAGGCTGAGGATGCCCTCCGGCTCCGGCTGGCGATGCTCGGGCTTGTCCTTCAGGGCGGGGCCCATGAAGTTCATCCAGATCGGCAGCGACACGGTACCGCCATATTCACGGCGACCCAGGGTTTCCGGCTGGTCGAAACCGGTCCACACGGTGGTCACGTAGTCGGCGTTGTAGCCGGAGAACCAGGCGTCCTTGGATTCGTTGGTGGTACCGGTCTTGCCCGCCAGGTCGTTGCGGCCCAGGGCCATGGCACGGCGGCCGGTGCCGCGCTTGATCACGTCTTCCAGCATGCTGGTGAGGATGTAGCTGGTGCGCCCGTCGATGATCCGTTCAGCGGTCACCGGTGCCTGGGGCTGGGTGGACGCCGCCTGCTGGCCGTCGATGGTGAACGGCTGTGCCTGCGGCGCGGCGATCCCGCCCTGGTCCTCGTGACCTGCTGGCGTACGCGCAGGGTTGGCGGTGAACAGGGTTTCGCCGTTGCGACTCTCGATACGGTCGATCAGGTACGGGGTGATCTTGTAGCCGCCGTTGGCGAAGGCACTCCAGCCGGTAGCGATCTCCATCGGCGTCAGCGTCGCGGTGCCCAGGGCCAGGGACAGGTTGCGCGGCAGGTCCTGCTTGTTGAAGCCGAACTTCGCGATGTAGTCGATGGTGCTGTCCACGCCCATGGCCTGGAGCAGGCGGATCGATACCAGGTTGCGCGACTTGTACAGCGCCTCGCGCATGCGGATCGGGCCGAGGAAGGTATTGGTGTCGTTCTTCGGCCGCCAGACCTTGTCCAGGTATTCGTCGACGAACACGATCGGCGCGTCGTTGACCAGGCTGGCCGCGGTGTAGCCGTTATCCAGGGCGGCGCTGTAGACGAACGGCTTGAAGCTCGAACCCGGCTGGCGCTTGGCTTGCATGGCGCGGTTGTAATTGCTCTGCTCGAAGGAGAAACCGCCGACCAGGGCGCGGATCGCACCGGTGTTCGGGTCGAGGGTGACCAGCGCGCTCTGCGCTCCCGGCACCTGGCTGAAGGCCAGGCTGCCGTCATCCTTGCGGCGGACCCGGATCAGGTCGCCGACCTGCGCCACATCCCCGGCCTGCTGCGGGCTGCGGCCCTGGCTGTTGGTATTGAGGAACGGACGGGCCCATTTCATGGTGTCCCAGGCCACGCTGGCCTCATCGCCGTTGCGGGTCAGCACCCGCAGGCCGCTCTTGTCGACCTGGGTAACGATGGCCGGTTCAAGGCCGCCCAGGGTGCGCTGCTTGGCCAGCTCCTGCAGCCAGGCCGCACGGGTCTTGCCTGGCAGACGGGATTCAGGGCCACGATAGCCGTGGCGCTGATCGTATTCGGTCAGGCCGTCGAGCACCGCCCTGTTGGCGATTTCCTGCAGGTTGCTCGGAACCGTCGTAGTGACGCGGAAGCCTTCGGTGTAGGCATCGCTGCCGTAGCGGCCGACCATTTCGGCGCGGGCCATCTCGGCGATGTACGGGGCGTTCACTTCCGGCGTCGGCACGTGGTAGCTGGCGTTCAGTGGCTCGGCGAGGGCGGCCTGGTAGCTGGCCTCGTCGATCTTGCCCAGCTTGTACATGCGCCCGAGGATCCAGTCGCGACGCTCCTTGGCCCGGGCCGGGTTGGCCAGCGGGTTGAAGCGCGATGGCGCCTTGGGCAGGCCGGCGATCATCGCCATCTGCGCCAGGCTGATATCGCGGATCGACTTGCCGTAGTAGACCTGCGCCGCCGCCTCGATGCCGTAGGCGCGGTTACCCAGGTAGATCTTGTTGACGTACAGCTCGAGGATCTCGTCCTTGGTCAGCTCGCGCTCGATCTGCAGGGCCAGGAGGATTTCGTTGGTTTTGCGCGAGAAGCTGCGCTCGCTGCTCAGGAAGAAGTTCTTCGCCACCTGCATGGTGATGGTGCTGCCGCCGGTCTGGATATGCCCGGACTTGAGCAGTTGCGTGGCGGCGCGCATCAGGCTGCTGGGGTCGACGCCATAGTGATTGAGGAAATTGTCGTCTTCGGCTGACAGCAATGCCTGAATGAAGTGTGGGGGAATATCCGCGAAACGGATTGGAGACCGCCGCATTTCGCCGAACTCGGCGATCAGCTTGCCGTCACTGCTGTAAACCCTCAGTGGTATCTGCAACTGGATGCTTCGCAGCGCCTCGACCGACGGAAGGCTGGGACTAAGATACAGAAACGCGCCGCTCAGACCGAGGACGGCTGCGCAAATGACTGCGACGAAAGACCACCAGAAGAACTTCAGCAGGCGTATCAAGGCTTTGGGGTGTCCAGTAGGAGTTTTGGGTTGAGCGCAGGGCCCGACGGGTCGGAAAAACGCTGGGCATTATAAGCACTTTTCACTTCCACGCGTGATTTGCACCGGGTGTCAAGGTGGGCAGTTGCCGCCTTCACCAGGACGGCGGCTTGCTGCCTTTTTTCAAGACGAAACTTTCAGGATGAAAGGGGAAAACAGGATGTTTGGACGTACAACCAGGGACGCGGGTTCACTGCTGGGGGTGGAAATTGCCTCCGGTGCCGTCAGATTGCTCCAACTGGAGCGTGGTCCATGTGGACTCGCCCTGCGTGGCTGGGCGATCGAGCCGCTGCCGCCGGGGGCGCTGGCGGATGGCCGGGTGATGGCTCCGGAAGTGGTGGCCGACGCCTTGAAGCGGGCGCTGGAACGTAGCGGGGCAAGTGCTCGCGAGGTGGTGCTGGCAGTGCCGGCCGCTGCCGTGATCCAGCATTCCGTGGCCATGCCGCCGGGGCTGGATGACGAGGAAATCGATGAGCGGCTGCGTGACGAGGCCGAGCAGTTCATTCCTTTCTCGGTGGAGGAGGCTGCGCTGGACTACCGGGTGGTGCCGGGTACCCCGGGCATGCTCAACGTGNNGCCTGCCGCCAGGACTGGCTGGACAGCCTGGAGCGAGTCATGCACCTGGCCGGCTTGCGGGCGCGGATCGTCGATGTCGACAGTCATGCCTGGCAGCGGGTGCTGGCCCGCCAGGCGCCCGGGCTGCCAGCGGTATTGCTGCTGGAGCCCGATAGCTGGGTGTTTCATGGCTTTCGCACGGATGGATCGCTGCTGTTCAGTGAGCGCCAGCAGCCCACCGAACCGCGACTGGAAAGCCTGGTGG
>DQAA01000279.1 GCA_003523465.1 Pseudomonas sp. | reverse complement strand
CCTGTGGGAGCTGGCTTGCCAGCGATCGGGGCCGCCTCGGCGGCCCCGGTTTACCTCAGACTTTCTTGTACAACTGGCTGCCTTCCTGGCGGAACCGCTCGGCCTGCTCGCGCATGCCATCCTCGACCGCTACATCCACCGCGTCGATGCGCTGGTTGGCGGCGTATTCGCGAACTTCCTGGGTGATCTTCATCGAACAGAACTTCGGCCCGCACATGGAGCAGAAGTGCGCGACCTTGGCCGAGTCCTTGGGCAGGGTCTCGTCGTGGAACGAGCGCGCGGTATCCGGGTCCAGGCCCAGGTTGAACTGGTCTTCCCAGCGGAATTCGAAGCGCGCCTTGCTCAAGGCGTTGTCGCGGATCTGCGCGCCCGGATGTCCCTTGGCGAGGTCCGCAGCATGGGCGGCGATCTTGTAGGTGATGATCCCGGTCTTGACGTCATCCTTGTTCGGCAGGCCCAGGTGCTCCTTCGGCGTGACGTAGCAGAGCATGGCGCAACCGAACCAGCCGATCATCGCCGCACCGATGCCGGAGGTGATGTGGTCGTAGCCCGGCGCGATGTCGGTGGTCAGCGGGCCGAGGGTGTAGAACGGCGCCTCGTCGCAGCATTCCAGCTGCTTGTCCATGTTCTCCTTGATCAGCTGCATCGGCACGTGGCCCGGGCCTTCGATCATGCACTGGACGTCATGCTTCCAGGCGATCTTGGTCAGCTCGCCGAGGGTTTCCAGTTCGCCGAACTGCGCTTCGTCGTTGGCATCGGCAATCGAGCCCGGACGCAGGCCGTCGCCCAGCGAGAAGCTGACGTCGTAGGCCTTCATGATTTCGCAGATTTCGTCGAAGTGGGTGTAGAGGAAGTTCTCCTTGTGATGCGCCAGACACCACTTGGCCATGATCGAACCACCGCGGCTGACGATGCCGGTGACGCGCTTGGCGGTCATCGGCACATAGCGCAGCAGCACGCCGGCGTGGATGGTGAAGTAGTCCACGCCCTGCTCTGCCTGTTCGATCAGGGTGTCGCGGAACAGCTCCCAGGTCAGGTCCTCGGCCACGCCGTTGACCTTCTCCAGGGCCTGGTAGATCGGCACGGTACCGATCGGCACCGGCGAGTTGCGGATGATCCACTCGCGGGTTTCATGGATGTGCTTGCCGGTGGACAGGTCCATGACCGTGTCCGAACCCCAGCGGATGCCCCAGGTCAGCTTGGCCACTTCTTCTTCGATGGACGAGCCCAGGGCGCTGTTGCCGATGTTGCCGTTGATCTTCACCAGGAAGTTGCGGCCGATGATCATCGGCTCCAGCTCCACATGGTTGATGTTGGCCGGGATGATGGCGCGACCGCGGGCGATTTCCTCGCGGACGAACTCGGCGGTGATTTCCTTGGGAATGCTCGCGCCGAAGCTGTGGCCAGGGTGTTGCTGCTTGAGCAGGCCGGCGGCGCGGGCTTCCTGCAGCTTCATGTTTTCGCGCAGGGCGACGTATTCCATCTCGGCAGTGATGATGCCCTGGCGCGCGTAGTGCATCTGGCTGACGTTGGCGCCGGCCTTGGCCCGGCGCGGGTTGCGCACATGGGCGAAGCGCAGCTTGGTCAGCTCGACGTCGTTCAGGCGCTGCTGGCCGAAGTCCGAAGACAGGCCTTCGAGGCGCTCGGTGTCGCCACGGTCATCGATCCAGGCCGAACGCACGTCGCCCAGGCCCTTGCGCACGTCGATGACGACGTTGGGGTCGGTGTACGGGCCGGAGGTGTCGTAGACCAGTACCGGGGCGTTGGCTTCGCCGCCGAAATCGGTGGGGGTATCGTCGAGGCTGATTTCCCGCATCGGCACGCGGATGTCAGGGCGCGAGCCTTCGACATAGACCTTGCGCGAACGGGTGAAGGGTTGCACGGACTGCTGATCGACCTGGGCGGACTCGCTCAGGTTGGACGGGTATTTTTCTTGTTTGCTCATCACAGGCTCTCCAGACGGGTTGGATGTCGGAGCGAACCTGATGGGGGCACGGAGAATGCACCTGGGGCGGTGCTGTGCAGAATACGGGGGTGTCTTGCGGCCTTTTTTAGGCAGACTCGACATTCCCGGACCCGGCACAAGAGGGCTCGCGGGAAGCGAGCAATCTTGTTCCCTACGCAGGCGCTAACCTGATCAGGTTCAACGGGATCCGGAATTTCCGATCTCAGCCTCAACGCAAGGCACCCCGACAAGAACTCGCGCAGTCTAGACTGGACGCGCGGCAAACGCCAACCCTCCAAGCACGAGCATGACAAATGGCGCAAATGTCAGATTGTTGCAAAATGCCTGCGCTACTACACTCGCAAGTTCAGAATTACCATCTTCGTTCAAGGACCGCCCTATGCTGCGCAAACTTTCACTGGCGCTCGCCGTGTCTTGTGCTTCCAACGGATTGGCCTGGGCAGCAGACTTGCCGCTGTCCAGCAGAACCGACCTGGTCAGCGTGTACAACGAGGCGGTGAACAACAACGCCGACCTCGCCGCCGCCCGCGCCGACTACGGTGCCCGCCGCGAAGTGGTGCCCCGCGCCCGTGCCGGCCTGCTGCCCAACCTGTCCGCCGGTGCCGAGATGATGAATACCCGCACCAGCATCGACCAGCCATCGGTAACCGCCAGCCGCAGCGGCAACAGCTGGAGCGCGACCCTGGCCCAG